>JBDSMA010000316.1:0-4562 GCA_039916085.1 Sphingomicrobium sp. | reverse complement strand
CACCGCTTCGTGTGTCCCAATTGCACCGCATGGATGGTCGAGCACCGGCTGATGCACCGTCTGGCCTGCCACCATTGCGGCCATGTCATGCCGCCGCCCAAGGCCTGCCCCGAATGCGGCGAGGAGGATAGCCTGGTCGCCTGCGGCCCCGGGGTCGAGCGCATCGCCGACGAGGTCGCCGAGCTGTTCCCCGACGCCCGCACCGCGATCGTCACCTCCGACACCATCTGGTCGCCCGCCCGCGCCGCCGAGTTCGTCCGGGCGATGGAGGCGCAGGAGATCGACATCGTCATCGGTACCCAGCTGGTGACCAAGGGCTACCACTTCCCCAATCTGACATTGGTCGGGGTCGTCGACGCCGATTTGGGCCTACAGGGCGGCGATTTGCGCGCCGCCGAACGCAGCTTTCAGCAGATTCAGCAGGTCGCCGGCCGCGCCGGGCGCGGCGACAAGCCGGGCCGGGTCCTTGTCCAGACCCACGACCCGCGAGCCCCCGTGATCGCCGCGCTGGTCGCCGGCGATACTGCCGGCTTCTACGCCGCCGAGACCGAAGCGCGGCGCGAGGCGGCGATGCCGCCGTTCGGGCGTCTTGCCGCGATCATCGTTTCGTCGGAGGACAAGGCTGAGGCCGAAGCCATCGCCCGCCGGATCGGCCGCGCCGCGCCTCAAGTCGAGGACATGGCGGTGTTCGGACCGGCACCGGCGCCGCTCGCCATGCTCCGCGGCCGACACCGCCAGCGCATCCTCGTCCACGCCGCGCGGAAATTGGACGTCCAGGACGTCATCCGCGACTGGCTAGGCGGGCTCCACTGGGGCGCCAAGGTTCGTGTCGCGGTCGACGTCGACCCCTACAGCTTCCTGTGACGCCAGCCGCCGCCTGACCCACCACGGCTGCATCAGTTGGCCCTGCTGGACCGCGCGGACGACCAGCCAGATGCCGGCGGCGGTGGCGATGACCAGGGCGATCAGCGACGCTTCAAGCCCGAAGGTGCCGCCCGACAGCAGTTCCGGGCCCGACATTTTGGCCGTCACCAGGCCGTGCTGGTCGATGCCCGACACCGGCACGTCGAAGATCTCGCCCTGGGTGAAGTTCCACGCCGCATGCAGCCCCATCGGCATCCACAGCGAACGCGTCAGCATATAGGCGCCGCCAAGCAGGATCCCGGCCTCGACCGCGATTGCGAACGACGAGAAGGCCGTGGCGTTGGGGTTCATGATATGCCCCGCCCCGAACAGCGCCGAGGTTACCAGCAACGCCGTCCAGCTGCCGCCGAATTCCTCGATATAACGGAACAGGATACCGCGGAACAGCAGCTCCTCCATGAAGCCGGGCATGATCGCCATGACCACCGTCGCGGTGAGCAGTTCGCTCGTCCCGCCCGGGCCGACGATGTTGTAGACGTCGAACAAGGCGGCGACTCCGACGACGACCGAGAACAGCACCAGCCCGAACAGCAGGCCGACGCCAAGCCCCTTGGCCGCGCCGGGGACCGGCAAATCGTCGCGCGGCACCTCGCCCAGCCGGCGGATGGCGAACTTGTAAGTGAACAGCACCAGCCCCAGCGCGATGGCGGCCTTGATCACGGTCGTCAGCGTCTTGTCCATCGGCGGCAGCAGCTTGCTGACAACCAGCGCAAGCGCTAGCGCCGCGATGAACAGCGCAACCGCGATTATCATCGCGACCAGCGGAAAATCGACGATCTTCTTCCACAGTGGCCGCGTGTCGGCTCCGCCTTCGATTGCTTGATCCATGACATCGCTCCCCTTGCCCTTGCGCCGTTCGTGGACGGAGCGGGCGCGGCGAGCAAGAGGCTATTCGACCAGCGGCAATTCGGGCGCCCTCTCGGTGATTCCCTCGGCGGCGAGCAATTTGCGCTTGTTGTCGATCCCGCCGCCATAGCCGCCGAGACTGCCGTCAGACCGGATCACCCGGTGGCATGGCACCAGCACCGACACCGGGTTCGATCCATTGGCGGTGCCCACCGCGCGCACCGCGCCGGGTTGACCGACCGCGACGGCGATGTCGGCATAGCTGCGCGTTTCGCCGAGCGGGATTTTCCGCAGTTCCTGCCACACCTTTTCCTGGAAGGCGGTGCCGCGGACGTCGAGTGGGACCTCAGGCGCGGCAGCCGGGGTGCGGATGGCGGTCAGCGCCGCCTCGACCCACGGCGCGATCCTGCCGTCGTCGGGCTGAATGTCGGCGTTGGGGAAACGGCGATGCAGCGCGCTTTCGTCCTCGTCGAACGTCAGTCGGCAGATCCCCTTGGCGGTCCCGGCGACAAGCAATGGCCCGAGCTGGCTGTCGGTCACGACATAGTGGATCGTTTCGCCCCGCCCGCCGTCGCGCCACGCCGAGGGAGTCATGCCGAGCCGGTTCCTGGCGTCGGCGTAAAAGCGGCTCGGCGCGGCATAACCGCTGTCGTAGATGGCGTCGGTCACGGGCTTGTCCTCCTCGAGATGCGCTTCGGCGCGGCGGGCGCGCAGTGCGCGGGCAAAAGCGGCTGGCGAAACGCCAATGTCGCGCGTGAACATTCGCTGGAAATGATGCGGGGCATAGCCGACCGCCGCCGCCAGCGCGGCGAGCCGCGGCGGCTCCTCGGCCCGCTCGATCAACGTCACGGCTTTCGCCACCGCCTCCCGGTCGCGGCCGACCTCATCCGGACGGCAGCGCAGGCAGGCGCGATAGCCCGCCGCTCGCGCTTCGGCCGGCGTGGTGAAAAATTCGACATGGTCGCGTTTGGGGTGGCGCGCGGGGCAACTTGGCTTGCAATAGATGCGCGTAGTCCGGACGGCGCCGACGAACTGCCCGTCGCGATCGCGGTCTCGGGCCTCGAAGGCAGCCCAGGCCATGTCGGGATCGGGTCGGTTCATGGCGTCACCATAGGATGGAGCGAACAACGATGCATCCCGTGCCTTGCGCTCAAAGCCAGTGGAGCTTCCACGAAGGGGAACTCGACCGCGACGACGTCCGCGCGCTTCTTGCTCACCACTTCGCCGAGATGCGCGGGGAGTCGCCGCCGCACGCATGCCATGTCCTGCCGGTCGATGCCTTGAGCGACCCCGCGATCCACTTCTTCTCGCTGCGCGATGGCGACGGCGTCCTGCTCGGCATCGGTGCATTGAAAGCGCTTGGGCCCGGCCACGGCGAAGTGAAATCGATGCGCACCGCACCGGCCGCGCTCGGCCACGGGGTCGGCCGGGCGATGCTCGCCCATCTCATCGCCGAAGCCAAGAAGGACGGCATCACCCGCCTTAGCCTGGAGACCGGCAACAGCGCGCTGTTCGCCGCGGCCAACCGCCTATACGAGGGTGACGGGTTCGTCCGTTGCGGTCCGTTTGGCGGCTATCCGGGCACCGCGTTCACCCATTTCTACACGCGCCTGATCTAGCTCGCGCCGCGACCCGCCTTGCATCGGACGGCACTGCTTGCTAGGGGCGCGCCAACCCATGGGGGCGCGCGGTTTTTTCCGCTGTGCCCACCCAACATGGGGCAATTTCAATGTCTGGAGCTTCGAGCACGTGGAGAATTCCGGCGGCATTCAGGCCAGCTTAGCGGGGCGCTACGCATCCGCTCTGTTCGGCCTTGCCCGCGACCAGCAAAAGATCGACGCGGTCGGCCGCAGCCTCGATTCGCTCGCGGCGGCGCTGGCCGCATCGGCCGATTTCCGCGCGCTGGTGACCAGTCCCTTGGTGTCGCGCGCCGACGCCGCGAAGACGATTAAGGCGCTAGTTCCGTCGCTTGGGGTCGACCCGGTCACCGCCAGCTTTCTCGGCGTCCTCGCCGGCAACGGCCGCCTCGGCGAATTGACGGCGGTGATCCGCGCGTTTCGCCAGCTCGCCGCCGGCCATCGCGGGGAAACCACCGCTGAGGTCACCTCGGCCCACCCGCTCGACGACGGCCAGGTCGCCAAACTCAAGGCCAATCTCAAAACCCGGCTCGGTCGCGACGTCGCGATCGACGCCAGGGTCGATCCTTCGCTTCTCGGTGGCATCGTCGTCCGGCTCGGCAGCCAGATGATCGATGCCTCGATCCGTACCAAGTTGAACACTCTAGCTACGGCTATGAAAGGCTGAATGATGGACATCCGCGCCGCTGAAATTTCCCGCGTCATCCGCGACCAGATCGCGAATTTCGACGCCGACGCGCAGGTCTCCGAGATCGGCAGCGTGCTGTCGGTCGGCGACGGCATCGCCCGCCTCCACGGCCTCGACAACGTCCAGGCCGGTGAGATGGTCGAATTCGCCAACGGCGTGAAGGGCATGGCCCTCAATCTCGAGGCGGATAACGTCGGCGTCGTCATCTTCGGCTCGGACACGGGCATTAAGGAAGGCTCGACCGCCAAGCGCACCGGCACCATCGTCGACGTGCCGATCGGCAAAGGCTTGCTCGGCCGCGTCGTCGACGCGCTCGGCAATCCGATCGACGGCAAGGGTCCGATCGAAGGCAGCGAGCGCAGCCGCGTCGAGGTCAAGGCGCCGGGCATCATCCCGCGGAAATCCGTCCATGAGCCGGTCCAGACCGGCCTCAAGGCATTGGACGCGCTGGTTCCGATCGGCCGCGG
>JBDSMA010000315.1:0-3663 GCA_039916085.1 Sphingomicrobium sp. | reverse complement strand
AAGACGTGGATTGCTTCGCTCCGCTCCTCGCAATGATGAGGGCGAGACCGCTTGACTCTGCCACCAGCGAATCCTATCTGTCCCTCATCCCGTTTCACCGGTTGCCGGCGGCGCACTCGTGCGTGCGCCGTTTTTCCTTTGGAAAGACCAGTGGCTGCGGGATCATCGCTTTGAGATGGGATGGTCGGGTGCCCGCCTTCCCGTGGAGCGAGGAGAAGACATTCATGGCACGTATCGCGGGCGTTAACCTGCCCACCAACAAGCGCGTTGTGATTGCGCTGACGTACATCCATGGGATTGGCAACACCAAGGCCCGGGAAATCACCCAGAAGCTGTCAATTGCGCCCGAGCGCCGGGTTCAGGACCTGACCGATCAGGAAGTCTTGCACCTGCGCGAAGCGATCGACGCCGACCATACGGTCGAGGGTGATCTTCGTCGCCAGACCGCGATGAACATCAAGCGCCTGATGGATCTGGCCTGCTATCGCGGGCTTCGCCATCGCAAGGGCCTGCCGGTCCGCGGTCAGCGCACACATACCAATGCGCGAACCCGCAAAGGCAAAGCCAAGCCGATCGCGGGCAAGAAGAAGTAACCGCTTCTTCGATCCGCCGCCGCAGCTTCAGATTTTAGGGATTACCCCATGGCTCAATCACCCCAGCGCCTCCGCCGCCGCGAGCGCAAGAACATCACCTCTGGCGTCGCGCATGTGAACGCCAGCTTCAACAATACGATGATCACCATCACCGACGCGCAGGGCAATGCGATTGCCTGGTCATCGGCCGGCACGATGGGCTTCAAGGGCAGCCGCAAGTCGACTCCTTATGCTGCCCAGGTCGCCGCCGAGGACGCCGGCCGCAAGGCCGCCGAACATGGCGTCCGCACCCTCGAGGTCGAGGTCAAGGGCCCCGGTTCGGGCCGCGAAAGCGCGCTTCGGGCGCTGCAATCGGTTGGTTTCCAGATTACGTCGATCCGCGACGTGACCCCGATCCCGCACAACGGCGTGCGCCCGTCGAAGCGCCGTCGGGTCTGATCGATTGATCGCCGCGCGAGCCATTTAGCGGGCTCGCGGGTTTCACATTTACGGCGGGAGACGTCCCGCCAAGGGCAGGAACAAACATGGCCGTCAACTCAAAGAATTGGCAGGAACTCAAGAAGCCCACCGCGCTCGAGCGCAAGCAGGGCACCGATGTGCGCAGGAAGGCGATTTTCGTCGCCGAGCCGTTGGAGCGCGGCTTCGGCATGACGCTCGGCAACAGCTTGCGCCGCGTGCTGCTGTCGTCGCTCCAGGGCGCGGCGGTGACGTCGATCAAGATCGACGGCGTGCTGCACGAATTCTCGAGCCTCGCCGGGGTCCGCGAGGACGTCACCGACATCATTTTGAACGTCAAGCAGATCGCGCTCAAGATGGAGGGCGAAGGTCCCAAGCGGCTGCACCTGAGTGCGACCGGCCCGGGCGAAGTCACGGCGGGACAGATTGCCGCGACCGGCGATATTGAAGTGACCAATCCCGATCTCGTCATTTGCCATCTCGACGACGGCACGACGCTCAACATGGAGCTGACCGCCGACATCGGGAAGGGCTATGTCCCATCGGCAGCCAACCGCCCGGCCGACGCCGCGATCGGGCTGATTCCGGTCGATGCGCTTTACTCGCCGGTGCGCCAGGTGGCGTACAAGGTCGAGAACACCCGCGTCGGCCAAGAACTCGACTATGACAAATTGACGCTGACGGTCGAAACCGACGGCACGATCAGCCCGGAGGACGCACTGGGCTATTCGGCCAAGATCCTGCAGGACCAATTGCAATTGTTCGTCCACTTCGACGACAGCCAGGTTCGCTCGGCTCCGTCGGCGATGGTCGGGGGCATGGCGGCGGGTGGCGCAGCCGAAGCGACGGCCGACACCAATCAACTCAACCGTTATTTGCTCAAGAAGGTCGACGAGCTGGAATTGTCGGTGCGGAGCGCCAACTGCCTCAAGAACGACAACATCATCTACATCGGCGACCTCGTCCAGAAGACCGAGGCCGAGATGCTCCGCACCCCGAACTTCGGGCGCAAGAGCCTCAATGAGATCAAGGAAGTCCTTGCCTCAATGGGCCTCAGGCTGGGTATGGACATCCCCGGCTGGCCGCCGGAAAATATCGAGGAAATGGCCAAGAAGCTCGAGCAGGAATTGCTCGGCTAACTTGCCAATCCCGGCCTCCGCCGGGGACCATTGGGGAGAAGGGGCGGCTCCCTGAAGTCCGCCTGGCTCGGGGTACCTTGAACGGCCCCATGACGAACAAAGGACAAGACCCATGCGCCATCGTGTTGGCCACCGTAAGCTGCAACGTACTTCCGCGCACCGCTCGGCCCTGTTCCGCAATATGGCGGCGGCGCTGATCAAGCATGAGCAGATCACCACCACCGCGGCCAAGGCGAAAGAACTTCGCCCATATGTCGAGAAATTGGTCACGCTGGCCAAGAAGGGCGGATTGTCCAATCGCCGCCTGGCTCATGCGCGGTTGATGGACGACACCCAACTGACCAAGCTGTTCGACGTCATCGCCCCGCGCTACGCGAAGCGCGACGGCGGCTATTGCCGGATCGTCAAGGCCGGGATCCGCATGTCGGACGCTGCGCCGATTTCGATCATCGAATTCGTCGATCGCGACATTGCGGCAAAGGGTCAGGATTCGGGCCCGGTGATGGTCGACGAGGAAGCCAACGCCTAAGCAAGGCAACGGCGGTAAATAATTCAGGCCGGAGGCGAAAGTCTCCGGCCTTTTTTCGTTCAATCGTCAAGCTGGGAAATATCCTGAAATCGCCATAAAATGCAAGTATTAAAGGACGATACCTTTCAATTGGGCAACAGCGCATTCAGTTTGAATGCACCCGAACTGGCCGATCAGGAGTTTATTCCCCGCACAGGCGGGGCGATTTACTTTCAAGGAGATTGGCCATGTCGGCTTTTTCAAAAATTATGACGAGCGTGGCCGGCCTTGCAGCGGTAACGGCAATGGCTGCTCCGGCAGCTGCGCAAAGCTATCCTTATGGCGGTTCGGGCGGCGGCGTCGTCGGCGCGATCATCAATTCGGTGATTGGCGGCGGTTATGGCCAATATCCGCAGGGCAATTACGGCTATGACCGAGTCGACCAACGGACGCTGGTCAGCCAGTGCGCCGCAGCGGCCGAGCAGCGCCTTAACGCCGCCTATCGCGGCCAGGGCTATGGCGCGCCCAATGGCTATAACGGCTATCAGAACGGCTACGGCTATCAGAATGGCTATGCCTCGCAGGGCGGCGCCCGCGTCGTTGGCATAACCAGTATCGAGCGTCGCTCGAACGGTGGCCTCAAGGTTCGCGGCCTCGCTACGTCTGGCGCCTACGCCAGCCAAGGCTACGGCAACCAGTATGGCGGCCAGTACGGCAACCAGGGCTACGGCAACCAGTATGGCGGCCAGTACAGCAACCAGGGCTATGGCGGGCAGTACGGCAACCAGGGCTATCAAAACGCTTATGGTGCCAATGCCCAGGCCGACATCAGCTTCAGCTGCAAGATCGATGCCCGCGGCCGGGTCACCGACGTTCGCCTGCAGCGCAACCAGACTGCCTACAACCGCGGATACTGACGCCCGCGTAACGGCGTGAAGAGTGTAGCGTAAGCGAAGGCGCGGGCGGC
>JBDSMA010000314.1:0-4042 GCA_039916085.1 Sphingomicrobium sp. | reverse complement strand
TGCTTCGCGACGGCGATGACGAGCGCGCGATCGCGTGGGGCAAGGCGATCCGCCTGGCGCAGCGGCTGTCGGCGGGGACCGAGGGTCTGCTCATGCGGACCTCGGTGGCGCTTGATCCGAGCACGGTCCGGCTAAGCTATGCGCGCGGCATGCGTACGCTTCATGCCGATGCGGTCGAGCGGCGATTGAATCAACTGGCGAGCGCCCTTGGGCGGACCGCCGAGATACGCTTCGCCTAGCCGCAGCGCGCTTCCGTGACGAGGTTGGTGGGGCCGAGATGAACGGTCAGCCGATCGGCCCGATACTCCATCGTCATCATCATCCCCACTCCCGCCCAGCGTAGCACTCGCGCCCCCGAGCTAGCGAGCAGCCGCGCGCCGAGGTCCTGGCTGGCTGGTTGACCGAGGTAGGAACCAAGCGCCGAGTCGGTGCACACCCCCCGAGGCCCGCCGGCGATCGGCGTGGCCGCGACGCAGGCGCCAAGGGAGGCGGCGATGGCAAGAGCGGCAAGGGGGCGCATAATAGTCTCCCAACGTTGTTCCTGCACCTTACACGCGCCGCCGCCCTAACCTTGGCTGAACTAATCGGCGGCGCGGGTCATCTTGAGCTTGCCGTCCTCGATGGCGAACGCCAACCGGCCCTCGACCAGCGCCAGCGCATCGCGCCCGAACTGTTCATGGCGCCAACCCGACAGCACTTGCAGCCCGTCGCGCACGCCCGCGGCGAGCGCATCGATGTCGTCGGTACGAGCGATCAGCTTTGACGCCACGCCGACTTCCTTGGCCCGGATCTTGAGCAGCAGTTTGAGGAGGTCGCTGACCAGCGCGCCGTCCTTGGTCAGGCCGGGCCGTTTGGGTTCGCGGCTGGGCAATTCGTCGGGGTGCATCGGTTCGGCTTTTTCGATCGCCGTCATCAGCCGGCTGCCGATATCATTGTTGCGCCACCCGGCCGACAGTCCGCGCATCTTGCCAAGGTCGTCCTGGCTCTTGGGCGGGTGATTGGCCAGTTCGCCCAGCGTGTCGTCCTTGACGATCCGCCCGCGCGGCAGGTTCTTGCCTCGCGCCTCTGTCTCGCGCCACGCGGCGAGCGCTTTCAGCCGACCGAGCACCGCCGGGTTTCGACTTGGCAGCTTCAGCCGCTTCCATGCCTGATCGGGGGCAAAGGCGAAGCTCGACGGGTCTGCCAGCCGATCCATCTCGTCATCGAGCCAGCCGCCGCGCCCGGTCTTGCGCAGCTTGGCGACCATCTTGGGGAAGATCGTCGCGAGATGGGTGACATCGGCGATGGCATAGTCGATCTGGCGCTTGTCGAGCGGGCGGCGCGACCAGTCGGTGAAACGCGCGCCCTTGTCCAGACTGTGGCCGAGCATCGATTCGACCAGGTTCGAATAACCGATCTGCTCGCCATAGCCCAAGGCCATCGCGGCGACCTGCGTGTCGAACAATGGCACGGGCAACTTGCCGGTCAAATTATGGACGATCTCAAGGTCTTGCCCGCCGGCGTGAAACACTTTCAGCACCGCCTCATTTTCAACCAGCAGGTCGAGCAATGGGGCCATATCGAGGTCATGGGCCAAAGGGTCGATCGCCGCCGCCTCCTCGACGCTGGCGATCTGCAACAGGCACAGTTCGGGCCAATAGCTGTTCTCGCGCATGAATTCGGTATCGACCGCGACGAAGTCCTGGGTCGCAAGGCGGGTGACGAGCGCTTCCAGCTCGTCCTGCTTGTTGATCAGCTTGTGGATTTTCATGTTGGGCGGGCCATAGCCGGGTGCGCGCGCCTTGACAAAGTGGTGATTGGGAATGCAGCGCCCGCGGCGTTCCCGATCACCATCCCCGCGAAGGCGGGGACCCAAATTCGCGCTGGAAAATTTAATGCACGCCTACCGTACGCACACCTGCGCCGCCCTTCGCGCCAGCGACGTCGGATCGACCGTCCGCCTGTCGGGCTGGATCCACAGGAAGCGCGATCATGGCGGGGTGCTGTTTGTCGATCTGCGCGACCATTATGGCCTGACCCAATTGGTCTGCCGCGCCGGGAGCGAGGCGTTGAAGACGCTCGATTCGCTACGCGTCGAGTCGGTCGTGACGGTCACGGGCAACGTCGTCGGGCGCGAAGGCGGGGCGATCAACATCAAGCTCGCCACCGGCGATATCGAGATCGTCGTCGATGGCGTCGAGGTGCAGTCCGCCGCCGCGGAACTGCCGATGCCGGTCGCCGGGGAAGCCGACTATCCCGAGGATATCCGCCTCAAATATCGCTACCTGGATCTTCGCCGCGAGCGACTTCACCGCAATATCATCCTCCGCAGTCAGGTCATCTCGTCGGTCCGCCAGCGGATGATCGCGCAGGGCTTCACCGAGTTTCAGACGCCTATCCTGACCGCGTCGAGCCCCGAGGGCGCGCGCGACTATCTGGTGCCGAGCCGGGTTCATCCGGGCAAATTTTACGCGCTTCCCCAGGCGCCGCAGATGTTCAAGCAGCTGCTTATGGTCGCGGGGTTCGACCGTTACTTTCAGATCGCGCCCTGCTTCCGCGACGAGGACGCCCGCGCCGACCGTAGTCCGGGCGAATTCTATCAGCTCGACTTCGAGATGAGCTTCGTCACCCAGGATGATGTGTTCGAGGCCATCGAACCGGTTCTGGCCGGCCTGTTTGAGGAATTCGCCGACGGCCGCGCGGTAACGCAGGCAGGGCAGTTCGCTCGTATCCCGTATAAGGAAGCGCTGCTGCGCTACGGCAGCGACAAACCGGATTTGCGCAATCCGCTGATCGTCCACGACGTCGGATCGCACTTCGTCGGTTCCGGCTTTGGGCTGTTCGCCGGACTGGTCGACAAGGGCATGGTGGTGCGCGCCGTCGCTGCCCCGGGAACCGCCGACAAGAGCCGCAAATTCTTCGACGAAATGAACGATTGGGCGCGGGGCGAGGGCTTTGCCGGCCTCGGCTACGCCACCCGCAAGGGCGGCGAATGGGGTGGGCCGATCGCCAAAAATCACGGCGCCGAAGACATGGACAAGATCGCTGACGACATGGGCCTCGGCCCAGATGACGGAATCTTCTTCGCCGCCGGTCCCGAAGCGCAGGCGGCCAGGCTCGCCGGTCTCGCCCGCACCCGCGTCGCCGAAAGCCTCGACCTGATCGAGAAAAACGCCTTTCGCTTCTGCTGGATCGTCGACTTCCCGATGTTCGACTATGACGAGGACGCAAAGAAAGTCGACTTCAGCCACAACCCGTTTTCGATGCCGCAAGGCGGAATGGACGCGCTCGAAACGCAGGACCCGCTCGACATATTGGCGTGGCAGTACGACATCGTTTGCAACGGCGTCGAACTCTCCTCGGGCGCGATCCGCAACCATCGCCCCGACATCATGTACAAGGCGTTCGAAATCGCCGGCTACAGCCGCGACGATGTCGACACCAATTTCCCCGGCATGATCGGTGCGTTCAACTATGGCGCGCCGCCCCACGGCGGGTCTGCGCCGGGCATCGACCGTATCGTCATGCTGATCGCCGACGAGCCCAACATCCGCGAGGTCATCGTCTTCCCGATGAACCAAAAGGCCGAAGATCTGCTGATGAACGCCCCGGCCGAGGTGACGCCGAAGCAGTTGAAGGAATTGTCGATCCGCATCGTCGTCGACGGCGCGCCCAAGGGCTGACGGCCGCGCCGCGCGCTTCACGGCGCTGGAGGCACAGGCAGGCGCATCGGCTCAACTCGGGAAAGTTACTCGATTGCGGACGAATTCGGCTTCGGTTAGTACCGGATAATGCCGATCGTTTTAACGGAATATGAGCGGGGGGCGCCGTTCACCGGGGATTACCAGTCGACGTTGTCGGCGCTGCAGGATCGGCTTGCCCGCGCCCAACTGTCGCAGATCGTGCACCGCAAGCGCGCCATCGTCCTGATCGAAGGGTGGGACGGGGGCGGCAAGCGCGGCGCGTTGAAGAAGCTCGCCGGGGCGTGGGACCCATGCCAGCTGGCGACCCATTGTCTGCCAGTCGAGGGCAGCGGCGAGGGCGAGCGTCATTGGCTCGCGCC
>JBDSMA010000313.1:0-4786 GCA_039916085.1 Sphingomicrobium sp. | reverse complement strand
AAATCGAACGGCCGCCACTGTTCCTCGACCGGCAACGGCTCGAAGAATGCCTCGACGTCGCGGGTCCCGATCGAGGCCGGATTGGTCGGGTGCCAGTTGGGCCTGTTGTCCTTGTCGATCAGCAGCGCGCGCACGCCCTCGCGGAAGTCGGGGTGATGGATCAGGCGGACCATTATGCCATATTCCATCCGCATCTCGTCGACGAAGTGCAGCTGATAGGGGCTTTCCTGGAGCAGCTTGAGGCTGACCTTGCACGCCATCGGCGATTTGGTGCGGATCGTCGCCGCTTCGGCCGCGGCCCATGCGTCGCCGTCGGCCGCGCCCGCGTCGAGGGCGTCCAGGATGCCTTCAAGGCGGTCCGGGGCGAAATAGCGATCGATCTTCTTGAGGTTGCCGACGATGCGCGCCTCGGGGACCTGCTCCTCGCTCAATTCATCGAGGATCGCCAGCACCCGGAACGGCTGAGCGATGATCCGCTCCTTCGCCTCTTCCAGCCGGTTTGACGGCAGATAATGCGTCGCCAGCCTGAGCCTGAGGCACTCCGCGCCATCGATCCGTGCTCCGGTCAGCGCGAGGAATTGCGCCAGCCGCCCGCGCAGCCGCGACAGATAGCGCCCGCCGCCGACGTCGGGAAAAATGCCGATGGTCGTCTCCGGCATGGCCAGCACGGTGCGCTCGGTCGCGACGCGATAACGGCACGGGCAGGCGATGCCGACCCCGCCGCCCATCGTTACCCCGTCCATGAATGCCACCCCCGGCTTGGCGTAGGTATATTCGAGGTGGTTCAAGCGATATTCGTCGAAAAAGAAGGCCCTTGCCGCCGCATCATGCCCTTCGACACTTTGCGAAATATCGACCACGTCACCGCCCGCGCAAAAACCCCGACCCTCGGCATGGTCGATCAGGATGATCCGCACCTCGGGGTCGTCGCGCCAGGCGATCAGCGCCGCGGCCATGTCCCGCACCATCTGGCGGTTCAAGCTGTGCAGCGCCTTGGGCCGGTTGAGGCGCAGGCGGCCGGCAAGGCCCTCCTTGACGGTCAGCACGTCGGCGGAAATGTCGGTCGTCGCGTCCATCACGCCATCGTCGCGTAGCGGCCCGGGGCGGGCTCGATGCCGTCGCCGATCGCCCGCGCCGCGACCTCCTTCTGGCTGCCGTGGGTTTCGAGCCATTGGATCCAGTAGGGCCACCAACTGCCTTCATGGCGGGTCGCGCTGGCCATCCATTCGGTCGCGTCCTCGGGTCGGGCGGCGTTGGTCCAATAGCCATGCTTGTTGGCGGCGGGCGGGTTGATCACCCCGGCGTTGTGGCCCGAGCCGCCGAGGATGAAGTCGGCGCCGATGTCGCGCGCGCCGCGATAGACCGCTTCCCACGCCGAGACATGATCGTCCTTGAGCGCGATCACCAGCATCGGTGATGCGACCGCGGCAAGATCGATCTTGATTCCGCCGACCTCGAACCCGGCCGGATCCTTGAGGCGGTTGTTGAGCAACAGGTCGCGATTGTAACTTTTGAGGAACGCCGACGGGATCCGCGCGCCATCCTCGAACCAATAGAGCAGGTCGCTGGCCGGCGCTGGCTTGTCGAGCAGATAATGGTTGACCACGCTCGACCAGATCAAATCGTTGGCGCGCATCGCCGCGAACAGACGCTGCAGCTCGAGGCTGTCGATATAGCCCTGGCCCTCGAGGTGATCTTCTAATGCGGTGAGATGGCCTTCGTGGACGAACGCCGACCAGTCGCGCATGTCGGCGAAATCGACCAGACTGCCGATCAAAGTCGCCGAATTAACCTCCTTGCCGCGCCCCTTGGCGGCGAGCCATGCCAGCGCGATGGCGACCAAGGTCCCGCCCAGGCAGAACGCGAACAGGTCAGGCGCCGACCTGGTCCGCTGACGCACCTGCTCGATGGCGGCGACGATGCCTTCCAGCACATAGGACTCGACGCCCTTGTCCTTGTGCGCTTCGCTCGGGTTGACCCAGCTGATAACGAACACCGTGCGGCCCTCGTCGACCAGCCATTTGACCAGGCTTTGGCGCGGCACCAGGTCGATCATGTAGTAGCGATTGACCAGGGGCGGGACGTACAGCAGCGGCTCGGCCGCGACCTTGGCTGTGGTCGGGGTATATTGGATCAGCTGAAACAAATCGTTTTCGAACACCACTTCGCCCGGCGTCGCGGCGATGGTCTTGCCCTTCTCGAACGCCGTAGGATCGGTTCGCCGCTGGACGATGCCTTTGCCGCTGACGAGGTCCTCGATCAAATGGGCGAACCCTTGCACCAGATTGGCCCCTTTGGTCTCCTTGGTCCGCTTGACCACCTCGGGATTGGTCACGGCGAAATTGGCCGGCGATACGGCGTTGAGATATTGGTCGAGCAGGAAGCGGACCATGGCTTTCCCGCTGCCGTCGCCATCGCCGACCGCAACGACATCGCGCAACTGCTGCGAAGCGAGCAGATAGGCGTCGCGAATGCCGCGGTAATAAGCGTCGTCCTGCCATTCGGGCGCGGCGAAGCGGCGGTCGCGGGGCTTTTCGACCGGCTGGTTGCCAAGCGCCGCGATCCAGAAATCGCCCCACTGTTTCGCCGCTTCTGCCTGGATCTGCATCAAATCCTGCGGCCGCATCGCCAGGCCAAAGGCGAACTCGCCCGACGCCTGGGCGATCGCCAGCGGGTCGAACGGCAGCGTCGGTTTCGATGACATCATCTTGCTCGCGGCCTCGGTCAGGCGCTTCGTCAGGTCATCGATCACTGGCGGGTCAGCTCGCGCCCGACAATCATCCGCATCACCTGGTTGGTGCCTTCCAGGATCGAATGGACGCGCAGGTCGCGCCAGAAGCGCTCGATCGGATAGTCTTGCAAATAGCCATAGCCGCCATGCAGTTGCAGCGCGCGGTCGACCACCGAACTTCCGGTGTCGGTCGCCAGCCTTTTGGCCATCGCCGCGAACTTGGTCTTGTCCGGCGCATTGTCGCTGACCTTGGCCGCCGCGACATAGAGCAGCATCCGCGCCGCCTGAAGCTCGGTTTCCATGTCGGCGAGCATGAACTGGGTGTTCTGGAAGTCGGCGATGGCCTTGCCGAACTGCTTGCGGTCCCTGGTGTAATTGACCGCTTCATCGAGGCAGCGCTGGGCCCCGCCGAGGCTGCACGCGCCGATATTCAGGCGCCCTCCGTCGAGCCCCATCATCGCAATGCGAAAGCCTTCGCCTTCGCCGCCGACGCGGTTGGCGACCGGCACGCGGACCTCGTCGAAATTGACCTGCGCGGTCGGCTGGCTGTGCCAGCCGAGCTTCTTTTCCTGCGCGCCGAAGCTTAACCCCTTCATGTCCTTGTCGATCACCAGGCAGGAAATGCCCTTGGGCCCGTCCTCCCCGGTGCGGACCATGGTCACGTAAATCTCATTTGTCCCGCCGCCCGAAATGAACGCCTTTGACCCAGACACCACATAATGGTCCCCGTCCTTGACCGCCTTGGTTGTAAGCGCGGCGGCGTCCGATCCCGACGACGGCTCGGTCAGGCAATAGCTTGCGATCCGCTCCATGCTGATCATCGAGGGCAGATATTTGGCCTTCACCTCGGCCGATCCGAAGCGGTCGATCATCCAGCTGGCCATGTTGTGGATCGAAATGAACGCGCTGGTCGACGGGCAGCCATAGGCCATCGCCTCCATGATCAACGCCGCTTCCAGCCGCCCGAGCCCGATCCCGCCGCTCTCCTCGCTGACATAGATCGACCCGAAGCCAAGTTCGGCCGCGGCGCGGATCGTGTCGCGCGGGAAGATATGCTTCTCGTCCCATTCGGCGGCGAACGGGGTGATCGCGTCAGCGGTGAATCTTCGCGCCATCTCCTGGATCTGGCGCTGGTCGTCGGTCAGGTCGAACTGGCTCATGAGCGTGCCATTAGCGGCGTGGCGTGGCTCAAGCCAGCCTTTCGGCCTTGAGCACCGTTTGCACCGTTTCGCGCTGCTCCATCCGCGCGCGCAGCGCCGCGAGGTTGGGCCAGCGACCAAGGTCGAGGCCGTGCATCCCGGTCCATCCCAGCATCGCGAACAGATAGGGGTCGGCGACGCTCATCCTGTCGCCGGTCAGATAATCCTTCCCCGCCATGCGCTGCTCCAGAAAGTCGAACTTCTTCGCCACAAGCTCGCGCGCCGCCTGCTTGGCCTCGTCGCTCGATGCCGGGTTGAACAATGGCCCGAAGCTCTTGTGGACCTCGCTGCCAAGGTAGGCGAGCCATTCGATCACGCGGTAGCGCGGCAGGCCGCTCGAGGGCAGCAACCCTTCGTCGCGCGCCTGGTCGCCGAGAAATTGCAGCACCGCGCCATTCTCGGTCAGCACGTCGCCGCTGTCGAGCACGATCGCCGGGACCGACCCCTTGGGGTTGATCGTCCAGTAATCGCCCCCGCTCGCGGTGCGCTTGGTGCGCAAGTCGACGGCTTCGGAATCATGCTCGATCCCCGCTTCGTGCAGGACGATATGCGCGGCCTGCGAGCAGGCCCCCGGCGAATAATAAAGTTTCACGGATCAGGTCCTTTGTCAGGCGGTGCAACGCTTGTACGCGTAACTTCCCTTGCTGTCGGCGCGCTTCAGCGTGTCGCCGGTGCGGGTCAGCGTCTCGACGCTTTCCCACGTCTGCCCTTCCCCGTTCAGGCCGAACAGACCGGCAAAGCTGGTTGCGATCGATGGGCGCTGCGCTTTCAGGGTCGCGGTCGATTCATAGAAGCGGATGGTCCGCTCGGCGACGGTGATCAGCCCCTTGGCGTCGCCACGGGTCGAGGTGCAGTC
>JBDSMA010000312.1:0-2268 GCA_039916085.1 Sphingomicrobium sp. | reverse complement strand
ACGGAACGAGTTCGTACGGGCTGCTGTTCGGACTTGTATTCTTGCTGTCGGGGCTGGCGTTCAAGATCAGCGCGGTGCCGTTCCACATGTGGACGCCCGACGTCTACGAAGGCGCGCCGACCCCGGTCACCGCCTTCTTCGCCTCCGCCCCCAAGGTCGCCGCCGTGCTGCTCAGCGTCCGCGTGTGCCTCGACGCGCTCGGTCCGGCGATCGACGCCTGGCGGCAGATCATGACCTTCGCCGCGCTCGCCTCGATCATCCTCGGCGCGGTCGCCGCTTATGGCCAGACCAATATCAAGCGGCTGCTGGCTTACTCGTCGATCAACAATGTCGGGTTCGCCCTGATCGGGCTGGTCGCGGGCGGGGTCGCGGGCGCGGCCTCGGTATTGTTCTACATGGCGGTCTATGTCGTGATGACGCTCGGCGCCTTCCTCTGCGTGCTTCGGATGCGCAATGCGGATGGCGAACCAGTCGAGAGCCTCGACAGCCTGTCGGGCCTGTCGCAAACGCGCCCGGCCTTCGCCGCGGCGCTGGCCATCTTCATGTTCAGCCTGGCCGGTATTCCCCCGCTGTTCGGCTTCTGGCCCAAGCTGATGGTGTTCAACGCCGCCGTCGGGCAGGGCCAGTGGCTGCTGGCGATCGTCGGCATCCTCGGCACGGTGGTCGGCGCCTTTTACTATCTGAAAATCGTCAAGCTGATGTATTTCGACGCGCCTGGCCGGCCGTTCGCCAAGGGGCAGAGCCGGCTCGAAGGCTTGCTGATCCTGATCGCCGCGCTGATCGTCTCGCCGCTCGGCTATCTACTCATCGGGCCGCTCGGCACGCTCAGCCGCAACGCCGCGGAATCGCTCTTCTGAGCCCGAGCCACATCGTCGCGCGCTCGGGCTCGACCAACACCGCTTTGCTCGCCGATGCGGCCGCCGTCGAAGGCGACTGGCTGGTGGCGTTGAAGCAGGACAATGGGCGCGGCCGCCACGGCCGCGAATGGCAGTCGCTCGACGGCAATTTCACCGGCTCGACCCTGGTCGTGCTCGGTCCGGGTGACCCCGCCGCGCCGGCGCTGGCACTGGCCGCCGGCCTCGCCCTGATCGAGACGGTTGAGCACATCGTGCCAGGCGCCGAGCTGGCGCTCAAATGGCCCAACGATGTGATGCTCGGCGGCGCCAAGCTCGCCGGCATCCTGCTCGAGCGTTCGGGCGACCGGGTGGTTGCCGGTTTCGGAGTCAACCTCGCAGCCGCACCGGCCATCGAAGGCCGCGCGACCGCCTCGCTCCAAGGCGTCATCGGCGCCGAGGCGTTCGCCGTCATCATCGCCGAGCGATTCGCCCGGCTCCTCGCCGCGTGGCGTTCGGCCGATCCCGCCGCCTTCGCTTTGGCCTGGCTCGCCCGCGCGCATCCGGTCGGAACCTCGCTCAGCGTCCACTCGAGCCACGACGAGCGCATCGCCGGGCGGTTCGACGGCATCGACCCCGACGGCGCGCTTCGCCTGCGTCTCGACGGCGGCCGGATCGAGACCATCCGCGCCGGCGACGTCAGCCTCGCGTGACGCTCGCAATCCGCGCCGCTTCCCGCTAGGCACCCGGCCATGCTGCTCGCGATCGATGCCGGGAACACCAATGTCGTTTTCGCGCTGGTCGAAAGCGGGGACATCCGCGCCCGCTGGCGGATCGCTACCGACCCGCGCCGTACGGCTGATGAATATGCCGTATGGCTGCATCAGCTGCGGGCGCTTGAGGGCCTCGCCAAGAGCGACATCGGGTCGGTCATCATTGGCACTGTCGTGCCGCGGGCGCTGCACAACCTCGAGGTACTGGCGCAAAAATATTTCCACCTCGAGCCGATGATCGCGGGGCAGGGGGCGGCCGCCTGGCCGATCGCGCTCGACGTGCCCGATCCGGGAAGCGTCGGCGCTGACCGGGTTCTCAACGCCATGGCCGGCCATGCCGCGCACAAGGGCGACCTGATCATCATCGACTTCGGTACCGCGACGACGTTCGATGTGGTCGATTATGACGGCGCCTACAAAGGCGGGATCATCGCGCCCGGCATCAACCTCAGCCTCGACGCGCTGGTCGCCGCCGCCGCCAAGCTGCCACGCATCGCGATCGAGGCGCCCGAGGGGATGACCGTGATCGGACGAACCACCGAAAGCCAGATGCAGATCGGCGTCTATTGGGGCTATGTCGCGCTGATCGAAGGTCTGGTCGCGCGACTGAAGGCAGAGGTTGGCCGGCCGGTCACGGTCCTCGCCACTGGCGGCCTTGCCTT
>JBDSMA010000311.1:0-6269 GCA_039916085.1 Sphingomicrobium sp. | reverse complement strand
GGACGACTTTTTAATTCGGGGTGGAACTGGACCCCGATGAACCATGGGTGGTCGGGGCGCTCGACGATTTCGGGGAGCATCCCGTCGGGCGACATCCCCGAAAAGATCAATCCGCCGCCCTCGAGCGCCGCCTGATAATGCGCGTTGACCTCATAGCGGTGGCGGTGACGCTCGCTGATTTCGGTCGTTCCGTAAATCGTCGCGACATGGCTGTTGCCCTTGAGCGCCGCGGGATAGGCGCCAAGCCGCATCGTCCCGCCCAGGTCGGTTTCGGCCGAGCGTTGCTGCAGCCCCTCTTCGCTCATCCATTCGGTGATCAGGCCGACGACCGGTTCGGACGTGGCGCCAAATTCGGTGGTCGAGGCATCCGCGATCCCGGCGATATTCCGCGCGCCTTCGATGCACGCCATCTGCATGCCAAGGCAGATGCCGAAGAACGGCACCGCGCGTTCCCGTGCGAAGCGGACGGATGCGATTTTCCCCTCGCTGCCGCGCTCGCCAAAGCCGCCGGGAACGAGGATGCCGTGGAGCGGCTCCAGCTCGGCGGCGAGGTCGGCATCGTCCTGTTCGAACAATTCGGCATCGAGCCAGCGGATGTTGACCTTGACCCGGTGAGCGATACCGCCGTGAACCAGCGCCTCGCGCAGGCTTTTGTAGGCATCGGGCAGGCCGACATATTTGCCGACAACGCCGATCGTCACTTCGCCTTCGGGATGGTCGATGCGGTCCATGACGTCGGCCCAGCGGGTCAAATCGGGATCGGGCGCATCGGCGATGTCGAACACGCGCAGCACTTCGTCGTCGAGGCCCTCGCGGTGATATTGCAGTGGCACGTCATAAATCGACCGGGCGTCGAGCGCCTGGATCACCGCCGAGGCCGGTACGTTGCAGAACAAAGCGATCTTGGCGCGGTCGCTTTCGGGGATTTCGCGCTCGGCGCGGCACAACAGGATATCGGGCTGGATGCCATAGCTGGTCAATTCGCGCACACTGTGCTGGGTCGGCTTGGTCTTCAGCTCGCCCGCCGCCGCGAGGTAGGGAACGAGGGTGGTGTGGACGCACACCGTCTGGCCGCGGCCGAGATCGTTCCTCAATTGGCGAATCGCCTCGACGAACGGCAGGCTTTCGATGTCACCGACCGTGCCACCAATCTCGCAGATGACGAAGTCGAGCCCGTCGATATCGGCCAGCGCGAATTCCTTGATCGCATTGGTGACGTGGGGGATGACCTGGACCGTCGCGCCGAGATAATCGCCGCGCCGTTCGCGGGCGATGATGCCCTGATAGATGCGGCCGGAGGTGACATTGTCGGTCTGCCGCGCGGAGACTCCGGTAAAGCGCTCGTAATGACCGAGGTCGAGGTCGGTCTCGGCGCCGTCGTCGGTGACGTAGACCTCGCCATGCTGATAGGGTGACATCGTCCCCGGATCGACGTTGAGATAGGGGTCGAACTTGCGAATCCGGACGGAAAAACCGCGCGCCTGGAGCAGCGCGCCGAGCGATGCCGCGAGCAAACCCTTGCCAAGCGAGGAGACCACGCCGCCGGTGATGAAAATATACCGCGCCATGGGAGACGAGCCTTAGATAGGAGCGCCGCCTGCTGGCAAGCACTCGAATCGATTCTGGACGAAAAAAGCTCGCGCTTACTGGGCGAGCGGAACTGACGGCGCGGGCTTCGGCGCCTGGCCGGTGGCCGGAACCGGCCTTTGCCCCGGCAGAGTCAGCGGGCTGGCCGGCGGCTGGTTGGCCGGGGCCGACGCCGGCGCCTGCTTGACCAGCGAGGTGTCGATGGTCGGCGCTTCGCGGGTCACCCCGGCAATCGCCGCGAGGAGGATCGAGAGGAACACGAACAGGCCGCCGAGCACCGCGGTCGAGCGGGTCAAAAAGTCGGCCGCGCCGCGCGCGGTCATGAACCCGCCCGACGAGCTGCCGACGCCAAGGCCGCCGCCTTCCGATCGCTGCATGAGGATGACGAGGACGAGGCTGAACGCGATCAGCGTCTGGACGATCAGCAGGAAGGTGAACATGGGCAGGCTTTCGGGACCGGAGTTGAAGGGCAGGTAGCGGTGAAGTGGCCCGAATTCAATGCGCGGCGTCGATGATCGGCACGAAATCAGCCGCCGTCAGGCTGGCCCCGCCGACCAGCGCGCCGTCGACGTCGGCGATGGCAAAGATGTCAGCGGCGTTCGACGCCTTGACCGATCCGCCGTAGAGTATGCGCACTTCGTTGCCTAAATCGCCATAAGTGACGACCAGCCGCTTGCGCAGCGTGGCGTGCATGTCGGCGATATCGTCGATCGAAGGAATTTTGCCGGTGCCGATCGCCCAGATTGGCTCATAAGCGATCGACAGGCGATTCCCGTCTCCCGTCGGCAGAGAAGCGTCAAGCTGGGCGGCGACGGTGGCGATGGCGTAGCCGGCTTCGCGCACCGCATCGCTTTCGCCGACGCACAGGATGACGCCGAGTCCCTCGGCAAGCGCGGCCTCGGCCTTGGCCTTGACCTCGGCGTCACTTTCCCGCTGCGCCTCGCGCCGCTCGCTGTGGCCGACGATGGTCAGCGTCGCGCCGGCGTCCTTGAGCATCGCCGCCGAGACGCAGCCGGTGTGGGCGCCCTTGGCGGCCGGGTGAACGTCCTGCCCGCCAATGGCGAACCGGGGCACAGCCCGGGTAGCGCGCTCGATCAGAGTCGCCGGAAGGCACAATGCGACATCGACGGTGGCGCGAGCGGCGGCAGCCTCCGCGATCGCCGCGACCTCGGCGAGATCCGCGGCGAGCCCGTGCATTTTCCAGTTTCCCGCCACCAGCTTGCGTCGCATGGCCCGCCCCTTCGCCTGTTGGTCAGCGGCTTCTTGCCGCCGCCTTGTGTCGCCCCTAAAGCGGCCTTCCCATAAGTCAAAGCGCGAGCGTGAAACCGATGTTGTCTGCATTCCGGCGCCTGTCCAAGTCGAAGATCGGCACGACCATCATGGTGCTGTTCCTGCTGGCCATCGTGGCGAGCTTCGCGCTGGTCGATATCGGCGGCATGCGGTCGAGCAATTTCGGGCTGGGCAGCGGAACATTAGCCCGCGCCGGGAGCGAGCAGGTCACCGAGCGCGACCTGAGCGACGTGTTCAGTCGCGCGCTGAGCGAACGCCGCAAGCAGCAACCCGACGCGACTCCGGCCACGTTGGCGGGCGACTTCGACCCGCTGGTCGACGAATTGATCAACGAGCGTGTCCTCGCCGCTTTTGCGACGAAGCAGGATCTGATCCTGTCGAAGCGACTGGTCGATGCAGAGATCGCCAAAATTCCGGGCACGCGCGGACTCGACGGCAAGTTCAGCGACCAGGCCTATCTGAACTGGCTGGGGCAGCAGCGGCTGACCGACCAACTGGTCCGCCGGCTGATTGCGTCCGACATCGTTCAGCGGTTGATCATCCCGCCGGTCGCCGTCAACGCCCGCATTCCGGTCGGCGTGGCGACTCCCTATGCCTCGATGCTGCTCGAGCAGCGACAGGGCGAAGTCGCATTGGTCCTGACCGATGCGTTCAAGCCCGGGCTGAACCCCAGCGCCGGGGACCTTCAGGCTTTTTACGACCAGAACAAGGCGCGCTACACCGTGCCCGAGCAGCGGGTATTGCGGATGGCCGTCATCGCCGCCGACAAGGTGACCGTGCCGGCGCCGAACGACGCCGAGATCGCCGCTTACTACAAGGCCAATGTGGCCACTTATGGTGGAGTTGAAAAGCGGGTCATCAGCCAGGCGGTGGTGCCGGCCAAGGCGTTGGCTGATGGCATCGCCGCCCGCGCCCGCGGCGGCGCGGCGTTCGCCGCCGCCGCCGCCCCAGCCGGGCTCAGCGCCGAAGACGTCAGCGTCGGCCCCCAAAGCCGCGCCGAATTCGCCAATCTGGCCGGAGCGCAGGTCGCCGCCGCCGTCTTCGCCGCGCCGTCGGGCGCGGTAATCGGCCCGATCAAGTCGGACCTTGGCTGGCACGTCGTCAAGGTCGACGCGATCCAGGCGCCGTCGGCCGCCTCGTTCAACGCCGCGCGCGCCGATATCGTCGCCAAGCTCACCGCCGAAAAGCGCAAGAACGCGCTGTCCGACACAGTCGGCAAGATCGAAGATCTGATCGCCAACGGGTCGAGCCTGCCCGAAGCGGCCGCCGCTTTTCATCTGACACTCACCGATACGCCGCTGATCACCGCCGCCGGCACTGCGCGCAGCGACCCCGCTTTCAAGATCGCGCCCGAAATGGCGCCGGCGCTGAAGTCTGGGTTCGAACTGTCACAGCAGGACGACCCGGTGGTCGAGGAACTGACCGGGGGAACCGGCTATGTGCTGGTCGGGGTCGGGCGGATCGCGCCCGCCGCGCCGGCCGCTTTGGCCGAGATCCGCGATCGGGTGACCGCCGACTGGATTCAGAAAAAGGCCGCCGAACTGGCCCGCGCCAGCGCCGCCGGGATCGCCGCCAAGGTTGCGCGAGGAGTGTCACTGGCCCAGGCCACCGCCGAGGCCGGCAAGGGTGCCGTGCCGCCCCGCCCGCTGACGGCGCGGCGGATCGACATTGCCCGCGCCAACGCCAATATCGCCGCCCCGGTCAAGATGCTGTTCGCGCTCGGCGAGGGCAAAAGCCGAATGGTCGCCGACCCGCAGCAGCGCGGCTTCTACATCGTCCATAATGTGAAGATCACGCCGGGCAGCGCAGGATCGAACCCCGGACTCATCAGCCAGGTTCAGTTATCCTTCCAGCAGGCGATGGGCCAGGAGTTGGCCGAGCAATTCATGACTGCCGTCAAAAAGGATATCGGCGTGCGGCGTGATGAAAAGGCGATTGCGGCGGCCAAGCTGCGCCTGACCCAGGCGAGCAACTAGCACGGCGGTGGCGCCCCCCCGGCTGCTGCTGATCGACAATATCGACAGCTTTACGTTCATGCTGGCGGATTATTTGCGGCAGGCGGGAGCCGAAGTCGCGGTGCTGCGGAACGACGCACTGAGCGTCGCCGAGGCGCTGGACGCGCCTTATGGCGGGATCGTCATTTCGCCAGGCCCGGGTCGGCCCGAGGAGGCCGGCATCTCGATCGAACTGGCTGGCGCCTGCATCGCGGCGCGAAGGCCGATGCTCGGCGTGTGCCTCGGTCACCAGGCGCTGGCGCTGGCATGCGGGTCCCTCGTCGAGCGGACACCGCCGATGCACGGCAAGGTCACCAGCATCAGCCACGACGGCAGCGGGCTGTTCGCCGGCCTGCCTTCGCCTTTCGCCGCGACGCGCTATCATTCGCTCGCGGTGCGGCAGCCGTTGTTCCCGCTGATCGCGAACGCGTGGAGCAAGGACCAGACGGTCATGGCCATGCGGCACGCCGAAGCCCCCGCGCACGGGGTGCAGTTCCATCCCGAGAGCGTCGCCAGCGAGCAGGGCGTGGCGCTGCTCCGGGCATTCGTCGCTATGGCGGGCGGCAAGGCTTGACGTTCCGCCCGCCGTTGCCTACACGTTCTGGGTTCGTTCCCAAGACGGAGATGATCATGCTTACCGCCAAGCAGAATGAGTTGCTCCGCTTCATCAATGACCAGCTCGCCAAGAGCGGAGTCAGCCCGAGCTTCGACGAGATGCGCGAGGCGCTTGACCTGAAGTCCAAGTCGGGCGTCCACCGGCTGATTTCGGCGCTCGAGGAGCGGCAATTCATTCGCCGCCTGCCCAATCGTGCCCGCGCGCTCGAAGTGTTGCGCATGCCCGATACGGCGATGCCCGCCGGTGCCTCGGCCGCGCCACCCGCCTCGCGCGCCGTGATTCCGGCGGCGGCCAATGATGTGATCGAGATCCCGCTGCATGGCCGGATCGCCGCCGGCACGCCGATCGAGGCGCTGCAAGGGACCGAGGGCTTCGCGGTGCCCGCCGCGCTGCTCGGCCCGGGCGAGCATTTCGCGCTCGAAGTGTCGGGCGATTCGATGGTCGACGAAGGCATTCTCGACGGTGACTTCGCGCTCATCCGCCGGGTCGAGACCGCGCGCGACGGGGAGATCGTGGTCGCGCTGATCGACAGCGAACAGGCCACGCTCAAAACCTTCCGCCGCGAAGGGCAAATGATCCGCCTCGATCCCGCCAACCGACAATATGAGCCGCAGCGCTATCGCCCCGATCAGGTTCAGATCCAGGGCCGCCTCGCCGGCCTCATCCGCCGTTATTAGCGGTATCGCGGCGATGAGCGAACCGAGGATCGACTATGTCGAATTGCCGAGCGCCACGGCGCATGAGCTGACTCGCGCCTTCTACGGCCAGGCGTTCGGCTGGAG
>JBDSMA010000310.1:0-5212 GCA_039916085.1 Sphingomicrobium sp. | reverse complement strand
CGACCACCGGGCAAAGCTGGATGAGGAACCGCCCATCCGATGTGCCGCCGCTGGTCGACAGGCTTGGCTCGATCCCGGTTTCCTCGCGGATCGCCGACACCAACATATCGTAAAGCTGCCCCGGAGGCGTCAGAAACGCCTCACCCGAAAGCAACACCCGGACCGTTGCCCGCGGAGCGTGGCGACTGACCACTTCGCGGACGCGCTCGATCAGGTCGGTGCCACGCTGGAGATTGTTGAAGCGGATGTTGAGCCGCGCCGATGCCCGCCCCGGAATGAGGTTGGTCGCGCCGGGCGGGGTGAGCACTTCGGTGAATTCGAGATTCGACGGGGGGAAGCTGTCATTGCCTTGGTCGAGCGTCCAGCCGTCGAGCTCGGCAACGATTCGCGCCAGCGGTCCGACCGGATTGTCGGCGCGGTGGGGGTAAGCGACGTGGCCCTGGTGGCCCGGCACCTCGATCCACATGTTGACCGAACCGCGCCGCCCGATCTTGATCGTGTCGCCAAGGGCCGCCTCGCTGGTCGGTTCGCCGATCAGGATCATGTCCGGCTGGATGGCGCGCTCGCGCAACCAGTCGATGATCGCAACCGTGCCGTGCGCCGCGGGTCCCTCCTCGTCGCCAGTAATCAGCAGCGATAGGGTGCCCTTGTCCTGGCGGTGTTCGGCCGCCGCCGCGACGAACGCGGCGATGGCGCTTTTCATGTCGTTGGCGCCGCGCCCCGTCAGCACGCCGTCCTCGACGCGCGGATCGAACGGATCGCCGTCCCAGCCTTCACCAGGGGGTCCGACGTCGAGGTGGCCAGCGAAGCCGAAATGGGGCGCGCCCTCACCGCGCAGGGCGACAAGATTCTCGACCGGCTCGTCGGGCGCCGCGCCGCGGGTGAAGCGGTGGACGGTGAACCCGAGCGGGACCAGCGCGGCTTCGAGCACGTCGAAGACTTGCCCGCGCGCCGGGGTGATGCTTGGGCAGGCGATAAGCTTGCGGGCGAGGTCGATCACGTCGATGCTGGCTGTCATCCACCCGGCCTAGCAAGGGGAACGCCATGCCGAAAGTCGATCTTGAGTCGATCCCGCAAATCAGCCGCACCGGATATCCGACGCCGTTCGACGCGCCGGTCGCCGGGCGGCTCCACCGGCGGCTCGCGCCGGCGGTCGGGTTAACCGAATTCGGTGCCAGCCATGTCATGCTCGAGCCCGGCGCCTGGTCGAGCCAGCGCCACTGGCACGAGGGTGAGGACGAACTGCTGGTAATGACCGGCGGGGAGGCGGTGCTGATCGAGGACGAAGGCGAAACGATCCTCCGTACGGGCGACGTCGCGGCCTGGGCCAAGGGCGTTCGCAACGGGCATCATCTGGTCAATCGCGCCCTTGAACCGTGCACGTTTGTCGTCATCGGCGCGGGCAGCGAGCTGGGCGGTGCCTATAGCGACATCGACATGATTTTCACGCCGGAGGGCGATTACCGGCATCGGGACGGCACGCCATACCCTGCGACGCGCGCGGGCTAAGCGGGTTTGTCCGCTTCATATTGCTCGATCACCCACGGTTCGTCCTGGGCGAGTTCGATCCACTCGACGATGTCGGCACGGTGGAGGACGGCTTCCATATAGGTCGCGGCGAACGGCGGGATCCTGACGCCATAGGTGACGAATCGGGTGACGACC
This sequence comes from Sphingomicrobium sp., assembly GCA_039916085.1. Taxonomy (GTDB): domain Bacteria; phylum Pseudomonadota; class Alphaproteobacteria; order Sphingomonadales; family Sphingomonadaceae; genus Sphingomicrobium. The sequence continues at coordinate 3,547 of JBDSMA010000310.1, read as the reverse complement.
GGCGCGTACATGATGTCGGCCGCGGTCCATTCCCCGAACAGATATTCGCCCGATCCGCCGTGGCGGGCGCGGGCTTGGGCCCACAGGTTGAGGATACGGACAACCTCCGCCTCGACCTGCTCAGATAGATCGGTTGGGCCGAAGCTCTTGCGGACATTCATCGGCAGATCGCGGCGCAAATTGGCGAAGCCGGAGTGCATCTCCGCCGCCATCGAGCGGGCCATGCCGCGCGCGGCTTCGTCTTCGGGCCAAAAGCGTTCGCGCCCGACCCGGTCGGCGAGGAATTCGATGATCGCCAGGCTATCCCATACGACGCAATCGTCTTCCCACAGGATTGGTACCTTGCCGAGCGAGGGTGCGAATTCGTCGCCTTCGCGGCGCTTTTCCCATTCCTCGTCGTAGAGCGGGACGACGAGCTCCTCGAACTCGAGCCCTGACTGTTTGAGTGCGAGCCAGCCGCGCATCGACCAGCTCGAGTAAGCGCGGTTGCCGATAACCAGCTTCATCATTGTTCGGCGGCCTCCAGGATGGCGCTGCGCAATTCGGCGAGACCGGCGCCGGTCTCGCTCGACGTCGGGTAGATCGATGGGTGCGAGGCGGGGTGCTTGGCCGCTTCGGCACGGACCGCCTCGAGCACCTCCTCAAGCGCGGTCGGCTTGATCTTGTCGGCCTTGGTCAACACGACGTTATAACCGACCGCCGCCTTGTCGAGCATGACCATGACGTCGCGATCGACGTCCTTGAGTCCGTGGCGCGCATCGACCAGTACCAGCGCCCGCTTGAGCACCTGACGCCCGCGCAGATAATCGTTGATCAGGAAGCGCCAGCGCTTGACCATGTCCTTGGGCGCCTCGGCAAAACCATAGCCGGGCATGTCGACCAGCCGGAACGACAGCGGGCGCCCGACATCGAAGAAATTCAGCTCCTGCGTTCGGCCTGGGGTGTTCGACGCGCGGGCCAATTTGGACCGGTTGGTGATGGCGTTGATCAACGACGATTTGCCGACATTCGACCGCCCGGCGAAGGCAATTTCAGGCCCGTCGGGCGCGGGCAAATGCTGCAACCCGGGCGCCGACTTCAGAAAATCGATCGGCCCCGAAAACAGCTTGCGCGCGCGTTCGGCACGGTCGGCGGCAAGATCGTCGTCGCCGCTCATTTCTTGATCGGCGTGGCTTCGAGGATGACCGTCCCGGCCTGCATATCGTAGCGCTTGTAGAGCCACTTCTGCTGAGCGATGGTGAGAATGTTGGACGTTACCCAGTAAAGCAGCAGGCCGGCGGCGAACGGCGCCATGACGAACATCATCACCCACGGCATGAAGCTGAACACCTGCTGCTGGACAGGGTCCATCTGGGTGGGATTGAGCTTGAACTGCAGCCACATCGTGATTCCCAGCAGGATGGCCAGCGGCCCGATCGCGAGGAACGACGGTGGGGTGAAGTGGAGCAGCCCGAACAGGTTGAGGACGTGCATCGGGTCGGGCGAAGACAAGTCCTTGATCCACAAGATGAACGGCTGGTGGCGCATTTCGACGCTAACCATCAACACTTTGTAGAGCGCGTAGAACACCGGGATCTGGAGCAGGATCGGGAGGCAGCCCGCGGCCGGGTTGATCTTCTCCTCCTGGTACAGCTTTAGCATTTCCTGCTGAAGCCGCGGCTTGTCTTCCTTGTGGCGCTCCTGAATCGCTTTCATCTTGGGCTGGACGCGGCGCATCCCGGCCATAGACTTGAACTGCTTGTCGGCGATCGGGAACATCAGCGCGCGGACAATGAACGTCAAACAGATGATCGCCACGCCGAAGTTGCCGGTGGCGTGGAACAGCCATTGCAACAGGTCGAAGATTGGCCGCATGAACCATTCGAACCAGCCCCAGTCGATCGACTTCGACAATTTGGTGATGCCGGCGCTCTCATAAGTGTCGAGCCACGGCTTTTCCTTGGCCCCGGCGAAAAAGCGGCTTTCGCCACTGACCGCCTGGCCCGGGGCGACGATGATCGGGGCGGCGGCATAATCGGCCTGGTAGGCGCCGCTATCGCCCTTGCGGAAGCTGGCGGCGACCTGTGCGTCGGACGCCGGGACCAAGGCGGTCAGCCAATATTTGTCGGTGAAGCCAAGCCACCCGCCACGGCTGTCGCGAGTGACCCCGGCCTTGTCCTCGTCGAGCGTTTTCCAGTTGACGCCGTAGTCGGCCTTGCCGGCGAGGAAGGAGATCGGGCCGACATGGTTGGTCCAGGTCGACGGGTCGGCGCTCTGCGTGGCGCGACTCACGAGACCATAAGGACGAACGGCGACCGCAGTAGGGGCAAGATTGGTGACTCGCTGATCGATGGTGAACAGATAGCCTTCATCAACCGCGACGATCAGTTCGAACTTCTGGCCGGTCGGGTTGGACCAGCTAAGTGTAACCGGGTGTCCCGGGGTCAAGCTCGGCGCGCTGGCGGTCCATAATGCGTTGGCGTCGGGCGTCGCGACCCCCTCGCCCGACCAGCCGAAGCTGGCGAAATAGGCGTGGGGCGCGCCGCCGGGCGAAAGGAGGCGGACCGGCGGCGAATTGGCCGACAGCGCTTCGCGCTGGCGAACCAGCATCAAATCGTCGAACCGCGCGCCCTTCAAATTGATCGAACCCTGCAGGCTGGGCGTTGCGATCGTCACGCGCGGCGAGGCGGCAAGGACCGCGGCGCGGCTGCGGACAGCCGGCTGGGCGGGAGTGACGGGACTGGCCTGGGGGAGGGGTGCCGGCGTGCCGGCCACGGTGACCTGCGCCGGGCGCGGGGCGGCGGGCATGAACCGGTCGGACAGGAAGCTCCAGCCGAACAGGACCAGCGCCGACAGCAGGATCGCCATCATCAGGTTGCGGTTGTCGTTCAAGGTCGGGGAGTCCTTCGAAGAATCACGGGACGGGATCGGGCCCTTGCCCGCCCCAGGGGTGACAGCGGCAGATCCGCTTGACCGCGAGCCAGCCGCCCTTGGCTGCCCCATAGCGCTCAAGCGCGGTGATCGCATAGGCCGAACAACTCGGCTTGAACCGGCACGACGGCGGCAGGACGCGGCTCGGCCCCTTTTGCCACGCCTTAGAGGCGAGGATCAGGGCGCGGGCGATCATGCGCCTAGTTTCTGCAAGGCGCGGGCGAATTCGTCGGCCAGTTTGGCGTAGTCGCGTTCGACTCCGTCGGCACGGCCGATGACGACATGGTCGGCGCCGGCCACGCCGTGAAGGGGCAGCATTGCGCGGGCCAGCGCGCGGAATCGCCGTTTCATGCGGTTGCGGACGACCGCGTGGCCAATTTTCTTGGTGACGGTGAAGCCGATGCGCATGGCGGGGTTACCGTCCTGGCGCGGGCGGACGAGCAGGACGAAGCCGGGCATCGGCGCGCGACGGCCGCGGTTGGCGGCGAGGAAGTCGGCGCGCTTCGAAAGGATGATTAAGCGCTGAGCTTCTTGCGGCCGCGAGCGCGGCGGGCGTTGAGCACCTTGCGGCCGCCGACCGTCGCCATCCGATGACGGAAGCCGTGACGCCGTGCCCGGACCAGGTTGCTCGGCTGAA
>JBDSMA010000309.1:0-2503 GCA_039916085.1 Sphingomicrobium sp. | reverse complement strand
CCTTGCCTCCAAAGCACCTTGGCCAATCGAGCGCGCTGCCCGCCTCCCCCGACGCGGCCAAGCTCGACTATGTTGCCAACCCGCGTCCCGGCACACTCTACCTCGTCCGCTTCGCCGCGCCGGAGTTCACTTCGTTATGCCCGGTCACTGGCCAGCCCGACTTCGCCCACCTCGTCATCGACTATGCACCCGGAAAGACGATTGTCGAATCGAAGTCGCTCAAACTGTTCTTGGGAAGCTTCCGCAACCACCGTGGATTCCATGAGGATGTCACCGTTGGTATCGGCCAGCGGCTGTTCGTCGAAATGAAGCCGACATGGCTGCGCATCGGCGGCTACTGGTACCCGCGCGGGGGTATTCCGATCGACGTCTTCTGGCAGTCGGGCAGTCCTCCCGCCGATCTGTGGCTTCCTGACCAGGGCGTCGCTTCGTACCGCGGACGCGGTTGAGTATCGTCTAGCGAAAGGCATTTTCATGATCCGCACACAGTCCTGGCGCTTGCTCGCCGCTTCAGCCTTGTCCGTGTTCGCGCTTGGCGCCTGCACCGCCCCGCTGGCGACCGCCCCGACACTGGCTTCGCCGCCACCTGCCCCCGCCATCGCCCTGTCGTTGCCGATTGATCCGACGATCCCGACTCAGCTGCCGCGCACCGCCATCCCGCTCCATTATGCGCTGACTGTCACCCCCGATGCGCCGCACCTGACATTCGCCGGAGATGTCCGCATCGACCTCGACGTGGTCGAGCCCACCGACCGGCTGGTACTCAACGCCAACCAGCTTAGCCTGACCGCCGCGACCCTGACCGGCGGCGGCGGAGTCGCCCAGCGCGCCACGACCAGCCTCGACGCCGCCGCGCAGACCGCGACCCTCGTATTCGGTGAGGTGCTTCAGCCCGGCCGCTACGCGCTGGACATCGCCTACACCGGCAAGATCAACACGCAGGCCAACGGGCTGTTCGCACTTGACTACAAGGACGCCAAGGGCGGTGACCGCCGCTCTTTGTTCACGCAGTTCGAAGCACCCGACGCGCGCCGTTTCGTACCCAGCTGGGATGAGCCGATTTATAAGGCGACTTGGGATTTGAGCGCGATCGTCCCCGCGGACGAAATGGCGGTCAGCAACATGCCCGCCGCGCACAGTGAGCCGACCCCCGACGGCCGGAAGCGCGTAACCTTCCAGACAAGTCCACGCATGTCGAGCTACCTATTGTTCTTCGGTAGTGGCGACTTCGGGCGGATCGCCAAGATGGCCGGCAACACCGAGGTCGGCATTGTTGCCACCCGCGGCAACGAGGAAAAATCACGCTACGCGCTCGACGCCGAGGCCCAGATTCTCCCTTATTACAACGACTATTTCGGCACCCCCTACCCGCTGCCCAAGCTCGACAATGTCGCCGGCCCGGGTCAGTCGCAATTCTTCGGCGCGATGGAGAATTGGGGCGCCATTTTCACGTTCGAATATATCCTGCTGAACGACCCGGCGATCACCACTGAGGCGCAGCGCCAAGCGATCTTCTCGGTCGAGGCGCACGAGATGGCGCATCAATGGTTCGGCGATCTGGTGACAATGGCCTGGTGGGACGATCTGTGGCTCAACGAGGGCTTCGCCAGCTGGATGGAGAGCCGCACGACGCAGCATTTTCACCCCGACTGGGGCGCCGACGTCAACAGCATTGCCGGCCGCGAAAGCGCGATGGGCCTCGACAGCTTCGTCACCACCCATCCGATCGTCCAGCAGATCCGCACCGTCGAACAGACCAACCAGGCGTTCGACGCCATCACCTATCAAAAAGGCGAGTCGGTCATCGCCATGCTTGAGGGTTACACCGGCGCCGACGTCTGGCGGCAAGGCATCCGCAAGTATATCGCCGCGCACAAATATGGCAGCAGCCGCACCGACGATCTGTGGAACGCAGTCGAAGCGGCGGGCGGAGCTGGGGTGACTCAGATCGCCCATGACTTCACGCTTCAGCCGGGTATTCCGCTAATCGGCGTCGGCGCCAGCCAGTGCGTTGGCGGCGCGACGCGCCTCACCCTGAATCAAAGCGAATTTGGTGCCGACCGCAAGCCGGGCAGCTTCGCGCCGCTCAGCTGGCATGTGCCGGTTACCGCACGAACGGTCGGCGGGACGATGGTCCGCGCCGTGACGCAGGGTCCGGCGACCGAGATGACGTTGCCAGGCTGCGGACCGGTGCTGATTAACGCTGGCCAGACCGGCTATTTCCGTACCCTTTACCGCCCCGAGCAGATCGCGGCGCTCAAGACGAGTTTCACCAGGCTGGGCGCCGTCGACCAATACGGCCTGGTCAGCGACAACCGTGAACTGGCGTTCGCCGGCTATCAGCCGATGAGCCGTGCCCTCGACCTGATTAACGCCGTCCCGAGCGACGGCAGCCCCAAGTTGATCGAGGTCGCCTTGTCGAGCTGGCGCCAGCTCTACAGCCGGTTCGCAGGTGATAAGATCAGCCAGCAGCGCATCAACCGGATCGTCATCGCTCGCTTCG
>JBDSMA010000308.1:0-5460 GCA_039916085.1 Sphingomicrobium sp. | reverse complement strand
CTCGACGAGCGCATCGAGCAAGGCGGCGCCAAGGTCGGCGGGATGCCAGTCGCGCAGTGCGCCGCCGCGTTTTCCACCCGCGGTGCGGCGCGCGTCGACGATATAGGCCTGGGGCATGGGGCTGGTCTCCATCGCTGCCAGCCTGCCTTTTGGCCGGCGCGATGGCCAGCGATTTTCGACCTCCCTATCAGATGGATGCGACTGGGATGTTGTTGGGTAGGTTGACGCCCGCGATTCCGTTAAAGGACCCCGCGCGTCAATCGGCGGCGGAGATCGGCGTCGGAAATGATGTGTAGCGATTCCGTCGGATCGGCGGCCTGAAGCAGGGCGGCGAGCTGGGTAACGAGGTTCGCCGATTGGCCGAGGAGCTTGAGCTTGGCCGGATGGCGCGCGGCAACCACCGCCTCGAGCGACAGCTCATCCTCGATGCCCCGAAGCATGCGAACGACGCAGGCGAGCTCCTCCGCAACGCGCGCCGGGAGGATAGTTGCGAGATCGGCTGGCGGTGAAACAATTGGCTCGAGATTGCCATTCTTCGGACCGACATTTTGATCAGAGGGAGCGGCGGAGCGCGCCGCAATCTCGGCGCGAATTTCCGCGACGGTCCAGTCGACGTCCGCCTGCGTCCGGGGTGCTTCGCGGCCCGGCCACCAGGCCGCAACCGGCAGCGGGGTTGAAAAGCGCAAGCCGCATCGATCGGTCGCGCGCCACGCCACGACGCCTTCGGCAAACACTGAACCGCGCTCCAACGTGACGCGCGCTTCCTGGGCCGGGAGGGCAACGCCTTCGATCTGCGCGCCATTGGGCGACAGGTCGCGAACCCGGACCGGCGCGGTCCGCCCGTCGAAACGCAGCGTGGCGCCCAGAAAGATGTTGGTGCGCTTGTCGGAGCGCACGTCCGATGGCGGCAATGGGGCAATGGTACCGGTCATGGGTCGGGTCCTGAATCTGGTTACCCGGGTATAAATAAGGCGGCTTAACCGGCGACTGTGATTTCAACCGTAACGGATCAATTTCGTCCCTAAACCCGGAGCTCGGCGGCGCGTATTTCTGCCTCGCGTTGCAGGGTGCGGGCCAGCTGGGCCATCCCAGTGAGATATTGCGGCGGCACCCACTGGTCGCGATAGTCCTGGGCCGCGGCTGCGCGCAGGGTCCAGTGCGGGTCGATCAGGTGAGGCCGCCCAAGCGCGACCAGATCGGCGCGCCCCGCGGCGAGGATGCCGTTGACCTGATCGAAATCGGTAATGTTGCCGACAGCCATCGTCGCCAGCTTGGCGACATTGCGAACCTGGTCCGAAAATGGGGTCTGGAACAGCCGGCCATAGACTGGCTTGGCATCGGCCCAGGTCTGCCCCGCCGACACATCGATCAGGTCGGCGCCAGCAGCTGAGAACGCTTCGGCGACCAGCACGGCATCGGCGCCGGTGATGCCGTCCTCGCCGGCCCAGTCGGTGGCGGAAATCCGCACCGACATGGGCTTGTCGGCCGGCCACGCGGCGCGCATCGCCGAAAACACCTCGAGCGGAAAGCGAAGGCGATTCTCGAGGTTTCCGCCATAATTATCGGTGCGCCGATTGAGCAGCGGCGTGATGAAGCTCGATAGAAGATAGCCGTGGGCGGCGTGCAGTTCGACCATGTCGAAGCCGGCGTCGATCGCCGCCCTGGTTGCCGCGACGAACTGGTCCCTCACCATGACCATATCGTCGCGAGTCATTGGCTTCGGCTGTTGGTTTGCCGCGGCCCACGGCACGTCGCTAGCGGCGATTACCGGCCAATTGCCTTCGTCGAGCGGGGCGTCGATCGTCTCCCAACCCAGCTGGGTCGATCCCTTGCCGCCCGAATGGCCGAGCTGGAGACAGAATTTGGCGCTGCTGTTGGCGTGGACGAAATCGACGATCCGTCGCCACGCTGCGACATGCTCGGCGGAATATAGACCAGTGCAGCCCGGCGAAATTCGACCGCTTGGGGATACGCAGGTCATTTCGGTGAAGATTAGTCCCGCACCCCCCATCGCTCGTGAGCCGTAATGGACCAGGTGAAAGTCCCCGGGGGTTCCATCGACCGCCGAGTAGGTCGCCATTGGCGACATGACGACGCGGTTTTTCAGGGCCATTTCGCGCAAAGTCAAAGGCGCGAACATCGGCGGCCCGGGCTTGGCATCGCCGCTCGTTCGGGCCCAGAATTGCGCTTCGACCGAGCCCAGCCACGCGGGATCGCGCAGGCGGAGATTCTCGTGGCTGATCCGCTGCGACCGCGTCAGCAGCGAATAAGCGAATTGCCAGGGTTCGAAATCGAGGTAGCGATCAATCGCCTCGAACCATTCGGTCGAGTTGCGCGCGCTGTTTTGGAGCTTCAGCACTTCCAGCTCGCGCTCCGCATGATAGTCGGCGAGTGCGGTCGCCCTGCCGGCGCCAGCATCGCTTCGCGCCAACACCTCGGCCAACTTGATTGCATCCTCAAGCGCCAGCTTGGTCCCCGAACCGATCGAAAAATGCGCCGTATGAGCTGCATCGCCAAGCAGGATCAGCTTGTCGTAATGCCAGCGCTCGCAGTGAATGCGGCGAAAGTTCAACCATGCCGCCGATTCCGTGAGATGGGCCGCGTTGGATAACAAGGGAGCGCCATCGAGATGCCTGGCGAAGAGTTGCTCGCACGCGGCAATCGTCGCCGCCCGGTCCAGGTCCGCGAAGCCCAGGCCTGCCCAAGTCGCCTCGCTACATTCGACGATGAACGTCGAGCAGTCGGTCGCAAAGCGATAGGCGTGGGCCCAGATCCAGCCGGCCTCGGTTTGCTCGAAGGCGAAAGTGAAGGCGTCGAACAGCCTGGGCGTCCCGAGCCATATGAACTTGTTGGTTCTGTCGTCGATATTCACGCCGAGCTGATCGGCATAGGCATCCCTAAAGCGACTGTTGATGCCATCCGCCGCGACGACGACGTCGTAATCCGGCCATTGCTCGATCTCAGACGGCGCCTCGACTTCGAAATGGAGCGTGACGCCGAGCTCCCGTGCCCGGGCGGTCAGAATCTCGAGCATGCGCTTGCGGCCTATGCCGATGAATCCGTGACCCGAGGAGCGGGTGCAACTGCCGCGCAAGTGGACTTCGATGTCGTCCCAATGCGCGAATTCGTCGGCGATCGCCCGCCCGGATTGAGGGTCGTTGGCGAGTAACCGTTCGACCGTCTGGTCGGAGAAGACCACGCCCCAGCCAAAGGTTACGCCCTCGGCATTGCGCTCGAAGACGTCGATTGAAGCGTCGGGACACCTCAGCTTCAGGGAAATCGCGAGATAGAGACCCGCCGGCCCGGCGCCAATGCAGGCAATCTTCACGCGTCGCATCCCTTTTCGAACTTGATCGGGCCGCCGTAGCGGATCGAGCCGCAATTGCCACCAAGGTGGGTCATGGCGAATCGGAGTCGCCCCACGGGCAATGCCGATTCGGGAACCGGAAATGGTCTGATTTGTCCCGCTTCGGGACCGTGAAGGCCGAATTTTTTGAGGGCCTTAGCGAGTGTCTTTCGCTTTGTGGCCTGTGGATAAATGACCGGGCCCCTCCGATTAACTTTTCGTAAAATTCACCAGCGTTGGTTAACAAACGCAAATTTTTACGATGTCACCGATTCTATACGTAAAACAAATATCGACATTTTCTTTTCAACATAGACAAACCTCCAAGAACTAATTTTTACCTAACTCTAAGCCACAAGGTTTTATTATGTATCTACTCGTGGCGTTAACCAATGAATTCTATAAGTATGACAGTATGATGAATCGCCGATAGCTCGGCTCCAATCGCTGCTATCTTGCAAAACCTGCAGCCTCATGTTCTTTTACCTCATCAAGCGCGGGGTTTGCGTGGTTCGTTAACCGTTTCGATTCTCTCGGGACGCGGTTCGAACGACCCGGCGGAGGCTTACCGGCGCGAGGATTTGTCCCGCGCGTGGCGAATGAAAAGGTGGGGGTTATGCGCATCGAAGATCTGTCTCAGGCGGGCTCGACTCATGCTGACGGCCAGCAGGGCCCTGTGGCGCACGACGATTATGACGTGATCCAGGCGGGAGCGCACGTTCCCGCGCACGGCAACGCCATCTCGGGCGCGGGCACGGTGAGCGGGACGGCCGGCGCCGACGCGCTTGGCGCTGGTCATGCGGTCATCACTGCGATTTCCGGCGCCGGCGGGACCGACTCCAGCCTGACCGCTGGTCATCTCGACATTGCCGGCAAATATGGCGTGATCCGGATCGATAGCCACGGCAATTATACCTATACCCCGAACCCCGGCAGCCCCGATGGCGTGACCGATACGTTCTCCTATACGCTGACCGACAGGCTTGGCGCCCACGACACAGCCCACCTCGCGATTCGTATCGAGGGCGTGCGTCCGGATCTCGCCAATGCGGAGAAGATCGTTGCTGGCCCCGATGGCACGATCACCCTTCCGCCCGGCGTGCAGCTTAGCGACATTCACGTAGTTGGCCGCGATCTTGTGATCGATATGCCCGATGGTTCGCACAAAATCGTCGTCGACGGTGCCGTTTTCGTGCCCCACCTCGTGCTTGGCGACGTTGAGGTTCCCCCTACCAACCTCGCCGCGCTGCTAATCGATTCAGAGCCCAAGCCAGCGGCCGGCCCGCCGCAGTCGAGTGGGGGCAATTTCGCTGTTCCTGTTGGTCCGCTGGATCCGGGTGTCCCGCTCGGTGACCTGCTGCCCCCGACCGAGCTCGGATATCATCCGCCGGAGCTGAGGGAAGTTATTTACGACATCAAGAAAGTCGACCATATTCCGACGATCGTCATCGAAACGCCGGACAATCCTGCCGGCGCGATCAATGCGGTTGATTCGGTCGACGAGGCTGGTTTGCCGGCGAGCCGTGGGCCTGGAGAGTCGGACGGCTCCAATGCCGCAGCCAACAGCGAAGCGACGACCGGCACGATCGTCTACACCTCGCTTGACGTACCCAATGTGATCACCATCAACGGTATCGTCGTATCCGCCATCAACCAGGTTATCCACGGTACGTATGGTGATTTGACGATCGTCAGCATCGCCCCCGGGGCGATCGGTTATTCCTATTTGCTGCTCGACAATAATACCGGCGGCAATAGCACTCACGACGACTTCGCCGTCAGGCTCACGGATGTCGACGGCGACATCGCCAATGCGACGCTGACGATCAACATTCAGGATGACGTGCCCACCGCGCGTGCCGACAGCGATTCCCTCAATCAGAACAATCATGCGACCGGCAATGTCATGACGGGCGCGGACACCGTTGGCGGCGCTGGCGGTGCCGGCACCGATACCCAGGGCGCCGACGGCGCCCATGTCACGGGGGTCACCGCGACGGGCCATACGATGGTCACCAATGGTGACGGCAGCTTCACCATCCAGGGCAGTCATGGCACGCTAACCATCTTTGCCGACGGCCACTATGATTACGCTTATATCGTGAACGGCAGTG
>JBDSMA010000307.1:0-1965 GCA_039916085.1 Sphingomicrobium sp. | reverse complement strand
GGACTGGACTACGGCGGCGGGCAGGCCGTCGATGGCGCGCGATGTGCTGACCCGAACATAGCCCGCCCCGGCCCGCGCCGCGGCATAAGCGGCGAGCGCGATCGCGCCCGGCATCTGTCCTGCCAGGCAATGCACCAGCCCGCGGCTGTATTTGTGCCCCGCCGGGTCGAGCGGCGGCAAATCCGGCGCGGCCAGCTCGTGCCACTTGCTGTCAATCACAAGGCCGATGTCGGCGAGAACGACCCGGCCCATGTAAGGCATCGCCGGCATCAGACGGTGAGCCGGCTTGAGCGCGCCAAAAGTCACCGTTAGGTCGAACTTCGGGATCGGTGAAAGCAGCTTTCCGTCGTCGCTGGCAATCCCGCTCGGCAAATCGCAGGCGATGCGCATGTCTGCTTTGGCGGCTAAATCGAATATTTTGTTCGAAACAGCGTCTTCCAATCCCCGGCTAAGGCCGGTTCCGAATAGACAATCGATCAGGATTGGTGCCGGCTTGGCGTCGGCAAGGTCGTCGAGCATAGCGATGCGTACTTCAAAACCCGCTTCGGCCAGGTGCCGTGCGGCCACCCGCCCGTCGCCGCCATTATTCCCGGGTCCGCACAGGATCAGCGTCTCGCGCGGACCGGTGTAGCGCCGCACCGCCTCGGCCAATGCCGCGCCGGCGCGCTCCATCAGCATTTCGACCGGCGTGCCGCCGTTGATCGCGGCTTGCTCGGCGGCCCGCATCGCGGTGGCGGTGAGGATCGGGCGGGACATTGCGGCGCCTTAGCGCAATTGACTCGCCAAGTGCCACCACTCGCGCGGACAGGCCACCGCCGCCTGGTCGCGCGCGGCCTCTTCAGCAAACAGAGCGAAGCAGGTCGCGCCCGACCCAGACATGCGCCAGACGGTGGCCCCCTGCCCAGCCAGCCAGTCGAGAATGTCGCCGATCGCCGGGACCAGCGCCCGCGCCGGCGATTCCAGATCGTTCCGCCCGTCGCGCCACTCGCCGAGCGGACCATGGTCGATACCGTCCCACTTGGCGAACACGGCGGCGGTCGACAGCGGTTGCAGCGGATTGACCAGCAACACTGGTGTGCCGGTGAGGCCCGAATCGTCGACCAACGCCAGCGCATCGCCCGTTCCCTCGCCGCGCGCGGTCAGGCTGAGCAAACAGGCGGGAACATCGGCGCCGAGGCCAGGCGCAACCGCTGCGGCGTGCGCGGGGTCGATCCGCCACTGCCTGGTCAGCAAGCGCAGCGTTGCCGCCGCATCCGCCGATCCGCCACCAATGCCCGAGGCGACCGGCAGCGTCTTGGTCAGGATCAGTGCGGCGTTTGCCGCGACCCCTGCCCGCTTTGCTAAGGCATGCGCGGCACGAAACACGAGATTCTCCTCCCCCCCGCCGAGCGCGTCCGCGAATGGACCCTTGACCGCCAAGGTCAGCCCGTCCGCTTCCTCCGCTTCCATCCGATCACCGTCGATGCAGAAGGCAAACAACGTCTCAATGTCGTGACGGCCGTCGGCGCGGCGGCCGCGAACGTGCAGCGCGAGGTTGAGCTTGGCCGGGGCCGACTCGGCGAATTGCATCAAGGCGCGTTGGTGGCCGGGGTCAGGCCGCTGTCGAGCTTGGCCTGGAGCCTGGCCTTGTCCTTGTCGTCAGCGGTGACCAGCGCCGCGCGCCACGCGAAGCGCGCTTCCATCCGCCGCCCGGCAGTGAACAATGCATCGCCGAGATGCTCATGGATTTCCGACTGCCCCGGGTCGCCCGCCGCGGCCTTGCCCAGCGTCGTGATCGCCTCGGGCAGGCGGCCGCGCTTGTAGAGCGCCCAGCCGAGCGAATCGGTGATCGATGCGTCGTCCGGACGAAGCGCCAGGGCGCGGCGGATCATCGCTTCGGCGGCGTCGAGATTCTCGCCACGCTCGACCGAATTGTAGCCGAGGTAATTCAGAAGCAAGGGCTCGTCGGGCGCCGCCTTGAGCCCA
>JBDSMA010000306.1:0-4571 GCA_039916085.1 Sphingomicrobium sp. | reverse complement strand
GGCCTCGCCGCTGATGCCACCAACGCCGCCGCCGTCGCCAAAATCTACGCCGCCAAGGGCCGCCCGAGCTTCAACCCGCTGATCGTCCATGTTGCCAACCTCGCCGCGGCCGAGAAAATCGGCCGGTTCAACGATCAGGCGCGCGCATTGGCCGAGGCGCACTGGCCGGGACCGCTGACCTTGGTCGTGCCGCTTCGCGAAGGCGTCGCCATCGCCAGCCTCGTCACCGCTGGCCTCGACAGCATCGCCCTGCGCGTCCCCGCCCATCCGGCGATGCAGGCGCTGCTCAAGGCCACCGGCCGCCCCCTCGCCGCCCCGTCGGCCAACGCCAGCGGCACCATCAGCCCGACCCGCGCTGCCCATGTTGCGGCCAGCCTGGCCGGCAGGATCGCGCTGATCATCGACGGCGGACCCAGTGAGCGCGGAATTGAATCGACCATCGTCGCCGTCACCGGCGGACCGCTTCGGTTATTGCGGCGCGGGCCGGTCGAGATCGAGGCAGAAGAGGCGCTTGGCCCGGCGATCGAGGCGCCGGGCCAGCTCGCCAGCCACTACGCCCCGTCGAAGCCGCTCCGCCTCGACGCGACCGCGGCTTCCGACGGTGAATTTCTGATCGGCTTCGGCGTAGTCGCCGGCGATGTCTCGCTGAGCGAGAGCGGCGACCCGGTCGAAGCGGCGGCGCGCCTGTTCGACCTGCTCCACCAGGCGGACGCCGCTGCTCAGGCGACGATTGCGGTAGCACCCATCCCAGGTAACGGCATCGCCGCCGCCATCCGCGACCGCCTCACCAGAGCTGCGGCGACCACATTATCGTCTTTGCGAGGAGCGTAGCGACGCGGCAATCCAGCTCAATCAAAGACTGATTGCTTCGCTCCCCTCGCAATGATGACAGCAACTAGGCGCTCGCCCCTTCGCTTTTCAGTCGGTCCTTGAAGCCCTTGCGCAATTTCTGGAGCTTGGGCGGGATAACGGCGAGGCAATAGGGATTGCGCTGGCCGTCGCCGGCCCAGTAATCCTGGTGGTCGCTCTCCGCCGGGTACCACTGTCCCATGTCCTCGATGGTCGTCACGACACGCCCGTTCAGTTCTTCGTTCGCCCGCGCGATGCCGGCCTCGGCTTCGGCCCGTTGGCTTCCGTCCTGTGGAAAGATCGCCGAGCGATATTGCGTACCGACGTCATTGCCCTGGCGGTTGAGCTGGGTCGGGTCGTGGGTCGCGAAGAATATTTCCAGCAAGTCGGCATAGCCGATCTCCGCCGGGTCAAAGCCGATGCGGATCGCCTCGGCATGACCGGTATCGCCGCCGCACACTTGCTTGTAGCTGGGATTGGCGATCGTGCCGCCGGTGTAGCCGCTTTCGACCGATTTGACCCCGGCGAGGCCAAGGAACACCGCTTCGGTGCACCAGAAACATCCGCCCGCGAGCACCGCCACTTCGTCCGCCATGATTTCATCTCCGTCCCGTATCCAACGAAGATAGGTACGAAACGTCGCCGCGAAAAGCTTCAGCGGCGCTTGATGCTCGCCTTCAGCGCCGCCATCTCGAGCCGCTTGCCGATCCACTCGGCCAGCTCCTCGAATTTCAGCGGCTTGTCGAACACCACGCCGGCGCGACGCTCGGAGAACCAGCGTACCTCGCCGCGGATCGGGCGGAGGCTCTCGACCACCACCACGACCTGCTTGCCGAGGCAATATTCCTCGATCGGTTCGACCTTGAGCCCGGCCAGGGAAATGTCGTGGACATCGACGGTGTAATAGGTCTTGCCGATTTTGAGGCTGGCCTTGCAATCGACCTCGAGCCGCGGCGGACGCGGCCGGAAGCCGTGGCGCGGTTTGCGGCCCGCCAGAAGCTCGCCAAGGTCGAGGTTATGGTCGAACTTGATGCCCACGGTGCCTTCGCGCGTCCAGACGATGCTCGCCGGAATTTTCTGCGAGGACAATTCGAGCCGCAAACTGGTCCCGACGGGGATGGCATGCCCAACTTCGGCCATCAGCCCGCCGGCGGAGACATTGCGTACGCGGATCAGCTGCTCGCGGCCATCTTCCTCGATCACCTTGGCGACCTGCAGTATCGGCATCACCCGCTCGTCGTCGCGCCGTTCTTCGGGGCGCGGGACGGCTGTGCTGAGCGAAAAGGTGGTCGAGTCGAAGGCGCCTTCGTCTTGGCCCAGCGGTCGCACATTCTTGCGGCGGATCAGCGCGGCGAACATCGAACGGACTCTCCCAGCTCATGGACGAAAAACGCGTCAATCCGGGACATTAGGACGAAGTGGGTTAAAAAGCCGTTTCGTTCGTTTGACCTTGTATAAGTAAGCTGTGCATCGTCGGCGTTATTCGAGGAGGGCGTGGAGAGACGATTTTGGTGACCGGCCGGCCAAGGCTGCTGCTGATCGACGACGAGCCGGCGCTGGCCGCCTTTGTCGCCGATGCCGCGCAGATGTGCGGTTATGAGCCGATTGTCACCGCCGATGACACGGCCTTCCGCGCCCAATATCGCGACCTTGGCCCGGCAATGGTCGCGCTCGATCTTGGAATGCCGGGCATGGACGGGGTCGAATTGCTGCGCTTCCTCGCCGACGAGGGCTTCACCGGGCCGGTTCTGATCATCTCCGGCTTCGACCGACGGGTGCTTGAAAGCGCTTTTCGCCTTGGCGGCGCGCTCGGTCTCGCCATGGTCGGCCCGATCGAAAAGCCGGCCCGGCTCGAAGACCTCGAGCAGATTTTCAAGCACAGCAACCCGCGGGTGGTCGGATGATCGCCCAGGCCGATCTCGGCATGCTCGACGCGCTCGAACGGGCGTTGCTCAACGGGCGGCTGCATATGGCTTACCAGCCCAAGGTATCGCTGATCGACGGCAGCCTGAAGCGGGTCGAAGCGCTGGTCCGCTGGGACGACCCCGAACTCGGCAGCGTGCCGCCGTCACGCTTCGTGCCATTGGCCGAGCGCCATGGCCTGATCGATCCGCTGACCCAGTGGGGGCTGCGCACCGCGCTGCGACAGTGGCTCAGCTGGCGCGAGCAGGGCATCGACACGTCGCTCGCCTTCAACATTTCCGCGCTGAGCCTCGATCAGCTCGATTTCCCCGACCTGGTCGAGCGCATGTGCCGCGCCCTTGACGTCCCGCCCGAATGCCTCGTGCTCGAACTGACCGAGGGCGCGACTCAGCCGCTCGTCACCCTGATGGACACACTGACCCGCTTCCGCATCAAGGGCATTGGCCTCGCCATCGACGATTTCGGGGTCGGCTATTCGACACTCATGCAGCTTCGCCAGCTGCCTTTCACCGAATTGAAGATCGATCGCTTTTTCATCGAGGACGCGCCGCAGGAACGCGATTCCGCCCTGATCGTCCGGTCGATCATCGATCTTGCCCACGGCCTCGGCCTGACCGTCACCGCCGAAGGGGTAGAGACCGTCGAGCAGTTGCGCCTGCTGCGCGGACTCGGCTGCGACGTCGCCCAGGGTTATTTTATCTCGCGCCCGCTCGACCCGAGCCACCTCGGGGCGTGGTATGAGGAATGGAAAGTCGGCTGGCCCGACATCGCCGGCGAAGTCCCGATCATGGTCCGGCCTCGCCGTCGAGGTCGAACCTTACCCCCTGCGCCAGCGGCAGCGTCGATCCGTAATTGATAGTGTTGGTCGAGCGCCGCATGTAGGCGCGCCAGCTGTCCGACCCGCTTTCGCGCCCGCCGCCGCTATCCTTCTCCCCGCCAAACGCGCCGCCGATTTCGGCACCTGAAGGCCCGATATTGACGTTGGCGATGCCGCAGTCCGATCCGACCGCGGACATGAACCGCTCGGCCTCGCGCAGGTCGGTGGTGAAGATCGAACTGCTCAGCCCCTGCGCCACATTATTGTTGAGCGCGATGGCCTCGCCGAAGCTGTCGTAGCGCAGCACGTAAAGGATCGGCGCGAACGTCTCGTCGAGCACGACGCCTTCCTGCCCCGGCATCTCGACCAGCGCCGGCCGTACCAGCCGATCGCCGAGCCGCTCGCCGCCGTGGACGACGCCGCCCTGCCCGCGCGCGGCCTCGAGCGCCCTGGCCATCGCCTCCACCGCCGCCTCGTCGATCAGTGGTCCGACCAGCACGCCCTCGTCGCGCGGGTCCCCGACCGGCAACCGCGCGAACAGCCCAGCCAGTCGCTCGACCAGCGCGTCACCCACCGACCGGTGCACAATCAATCGCCTGAGCGAGGTGCAGCGTTGTCCCGCCGTCCCCGCCGCCGCGAACAGGATCGCGCGCTCCGCCAGCGCCATCTCGGCGCTCGGCGCGACGATCATCGCATTGTTGCCGCCGAGCTCAAGCAGACTGCGCCCGAACCGCGCCGCCACCTTCGGCCCCAGCGCGCGCCCCATCCGCGTCGACCCAGTCGCCGACACCAGCGCCACGCGCCGGTCTTCAGCCAGCGCCGCGCCAATCTCGCGCCCGCCCTGGAGCAGCTGGGCCAGCCCGTCGGGCGCGTCGCCGAACCGGCCCAACGCCCGGCCCATGAGCGCCATCACCGCGGCGGCGGTTAGCGGCGTCTTCTCGCTCGGCTTCCACAGCACCGGATCGCCGCACACCAGCGCCAG
>JBDSMA010000305.1:0-3728 GCA_039916085.1 Sphingomicrobium sp. | reverse complement strand
AGGGCGTTGGCTTCCGACGATTTAACCTTGTTCTGGATGGTCACATGAGCTCGCCAGCCGCCGGCGTCCTGCGCGGTCAGGCTACCATGGAAATGCTCGGCAAGGTTGGCGCGGATGGCGTCAAGCGCTGGTGAGCGGACCCGGAACGCAACTCCCTGGCCAAGACTGTATGGCGCATCAAGCATTGCCGTGGGCGCAAACTCGCCGGCAAGACGGGCGAGATGGCGCTTGAGTTCGGCTTCCGCCGACGGCGGCAATGCGTGAAACAGCGTCAGATGCGCGGGGAGTAAATTGCGCTCGGGCGGGAAATGAGCACGACGGAGGCGGTCGAGCGCAGCGAAATCGGCCGGCGCGAACTCGGCGGCGACGATCAGCGCTCCGCTCAACGCCCGGGCCGGTGAGGGAGGGCGACGGTCGTGGCGATGCATTCCATCGCTAGGCAACCCCCGTCATGCTGAACTTGTTTCAGCATCCATGGTGGAGGCCAAGCTGTGCTTCACGAAAAAGGATCCTGAAATGCGTTCAGGTTGGAGATTTGAAGTGTCGCTTCAAATTTCCACCTGGCTGCCCAGTTCGACGACGCGGTTGGTCGGGAGCTTGAAAAACTCCATCGCGCTTTCCGCGTTGCGCAGCATCCAGGCGAACAATTTTTCGCGCCAGATCGCCATGCCCGGGCGCGATGAGGCGATCAGCGTCTGGCGGGCGAGGAAAAAGCTGGTGTCCATCATCTTGCACGCCGGCCCGCACTTCTCGACCTTGGCGAGCTCCGCCGGCACGTTGATTTCCTCCATGAAGCCATAGCGCAGGATAATTCGGAAGAAGCCCTGGCCATAGTCCTTGGTATCGATCCGCTTTTCAAGGCTAACGTAGGGCACGTCCTCGATGCGGACGGTCAAGAGCATGATCCGCTCATGCAGCACCTTGTTGTGCTTCAGATTGTGCAGCAGCGCGTGTGGTACGCCGGTCATCGAAGTCGTCATGAACACCGCCGTTCCGGGAACCCGCGCGGCCGAGGCGGCGGCGGATCGGATGAACACTTCGATCGGCAGGCTGGCTTCGGCCATGCGGTCGATCATCAGCTTGCGCCCGCGCGCCCAGGTGGTGAGGAAAGTGAAGGCGATGGCGCCGACCAGCAGCGGGAACCAGCCGCCGGCGGGAACCTTCAGTAAATTGGCGCTGAAGTAGAGAATGTCGATGGTGAAGAACAGCACCAGCAGCGGCAGCGATTTCCACAGCGGCCATTTCCATAGCGTGGTGAAGACAACCGAGATCAACACCCCGTCGATCAGCATCGCGCCGGTGACCGCAATTCCATAAGCAGCGGCAAGGTTGGACGACGATTTGAACGTCACGACCAGGAAAATGACCATGATCATCAGCGTCCAGTTGATCATCGGGATATAGATCTGCCCGGCGGCATGTTCGCTGGTGTGCGTGATACGAAGCCGCGGGATGAAGCCGAGCTGGATCGCCTGCTGGGTGACCGAAAAAGCGCCCGAAATGACCGCCTGGCTGGCGATGATCGTCGCCATGGTGGCGAGGATGACGAGCGGCAGGCGAAACATTTCGGGGGCGAGGAAGAAGAACGGGTTCTTGACCGTTTCCAGCGCCTGGGCGGGATCCTGTGCCAGCAGCATCGCGCCCTGCCCCATATAGTTCAAAAGCAATGCCGGCATGACGAAGAACAGCCACGATACGCGGATCGGGTTGCGGCCGAAGTGACCCATGTCCGAATAAAGCGCCTCGGCCCCGGTCACCGCGAGGACCACGCTGCCCATGCCGATAAACGCGGGGAGCGGTTCGTCGAGGAAGAATTCGACCGCGTTCCACGGGTTCAGCATCTCGTAGAGAACGGCCGGGAAGGTCATGATATGCATCACGCCGAGCACCGCCAGGGTGGCGAAATAGAACAGCATGATCGGCCCGAACAGCAGCCCGACCTTGGCCGTGCCGCGCGACTGGATGGCGAACAGGCCGACGAGGATGGCGATGGCGGTCGGGATCACATAAGGGGCGAAGCCGGGCTGGACGGTAGTCAGCCCCTCGACCGCCGACAGCACCGAGATCGCCGGGGTGATCATGCTGTCGCCGTAGAATAAAGCGGTGGCGAACACGCCGAGCATGACGATGCCGGCGGTCCATTTTCGCTTCTCGCCGCCGGTTACCGAGCGATTGATCAGCGCGAGGAGGGCAAGGCTGCCGCCCTCCCCCTTATTGTCGGCGCGCATGATAACCGTGACATATTTGATCGTGACGATGACCATCATCGACCAGAAGATCAGGCTTAGAACGCCAAAGATGTGAAGCGCGTCCGGGCGCAGCGTGTGGTGCCCGGCGAATGTTTCGCGGAAGGCGTAGATCGGCGACGTCCCGATGTCGCCGAAGACGATGCCGATCGCGCCCACAGCGAGCTTGGGCAAGGATCCCCGGACATGAGCATGCGGCTGCGCCTCTGGCGAGATGGCCTCGGCGACGCCGGTAGGGGAAATGCTCATGCGTCAGAAACCCTCGAAGCGCCGGACGGCGCGGCGGGCCGCACTAGCACCGCCAAAAAGGCGCTGCAATCGGCCCGAGGCACGGCTATAGCGCGGCAAATTCCCATCATGGAGCAATTGTCATGCGCGTCGGTGTGCCGAAGGAAATCAAGAACCACGAATATCGCGTCGGACTGACCCCGGCCTCGGTCGCCGAGTTGATCGCCGCGGGCCATGAGGTCAATGTCGAGACCAAGGCCGGGATGGGCATCGATTTCTCCGACGCGTCGTACGAAAAGGTCGGGGCGAAAATCCTCCCGACCGCAGCAGAAGTGTTCGCACAGAGCGACATGATTGTGAAGGTCAAGGAACCGCAGCCGGACGAAATCGCGATGCTCGAGCCGCGGCACATATTGTTCACTTACCTTCACCTTGCCGCCGACAAGCCCCAGGCCGAGGGGCTGATGAAATCGGGCGCTACCTGCATCGCCTATGAGACCGTGACCAGCCGGTCGGGCGCGCTTCCGCTGTTGAAGCCGATGAGCGAAGTCGCCGGACGCATGTCAATCCAGGTCGGCGCCCATTATCTGGAAAAGGAACAGGGCGGCCGCGGCGTGCTGTTGGGCGGCGTGCCTGGCGTGGCGCCGGCCAAGATCGCGATCCTCGGCGGCGGGGTAGCCGGCATCAACGCCGCGCAGATGGCCACCGGTCAACGCGCCGACGTCACCATCTATGACATCAACAACGACCGGCTGGCCGAACTCGACATGCACTTCGGTTCGACCATCAAGACTGCGTTCGCGTCCAAGGCGGCGATCGCCCAGGCGGTCAAGGAGGCCGAGGTGGTGATCGGCGCGGTGTTGGTGCCAGGCGCGGCGGCACCGAAGCTGGTAACGCGCGAGATGTTGAAAACGATGAAGCGGGGCAGCGTGCTGGTCGATATCGCCATCGACCAGGGCGGTTGCTTCGAGACATCCAAGCCGACGACCCATGACGACCCGGTCTACACCATCGACGGGGTGATCCATTATTGTGTCGCCAACATGCCGGGCGCGGTGGCGCGGACCAGCGCTTTTGCACTGAACAATGCGACCCTGCCGTTCGCGCTGAGGATCGCCAACCTCGGCGCCGACAAGGCGATGGCCGAAGACCCGCATCTGGCGATGGGATTGAACGTGTCGGGCGGCAAGATTCGCCACGAAGCGGTCGCCGAAGCGCTCGATCTGCCGTTCGTTCCGGTCTGAGCTAACGCTT
>JBDSMA010000304.1:0-8884 GCA_039916085.1 Sphingomicrobium sp. | reverse complement strand
ATCTTGTCGATTTCGTCGATGTAGACGATGCCGCGCTGGGCTTTCTCGACGTTGTAGTCGGACGCCTGAAGCAATTTCAGGATGATGTTCTCGACATCCTCGCCGACATAGCCGGCCTCGGTCAGCGTCGTCGCGTCGGCCATGGTGAACGGTACATCGAAGGTCCGCGCCAGTGTCTGCGCCAGCAAGGTCTTGCCGCAACCGGTCGGCCCGATCAGCAGGATGTTCGACTTGGCCAGCTCCACGTCGCCGGTCTTGGTGCCGTGGTTGAGCCGTTTGTAATGATTGTGGACCGCCACCGACAGGACGCGTTTGGCGCGGTTCTGGCCGATCACATAATCGTCCAGCGTCGCGTAGATGTCGGCCGGAGTCGGCACGCCGTCGCGGGTCTTGACCAGCGCCGACTTGGTTTCCTCGCGGATGATGTCGTTGCACAACTCGACGCATTCGTCGCAGATGAACACGGTCGGCCCGGCGATGAGCTTCCTCACCTCGTGCTGCGACTTGCCGCAGAAGGAGCAGTATAAAGTGCTCTTGCTGTCGCCGCCGGTAAGCTTGGTCATAAAATCCCTTGTCAGTAACCCGGGTCGCGCGGACGCCACCGTTCGATGCGCCATGCTAACCCGGTTTTTCGCACAATCAAACTGTTAGGGAGGTTAACGCGCTCCCGATTGCGCTTCAGATGTCCCAGATATGGGCAGCGGAACACGGGTAGCAAGGGGGTCCGAGGCGTCCCGCAAGCGCCTTTACGCCGCCGGGCGCGGCCCCATACCCTGGCCAAAGCGATGGATGAGTTCGCCCAAGTCCGCCTCATCGACCGCCACGGCAGCCTCGGCGGCGGAGAACCAGCGGCGCTCGCGCTCCTTCATTTCCTTCCACCATTCAAGCATTTCGAGCACGTTTAGCGCGAACAGTTCGACCTGGCATTCTTCATCCGCTTGCCCGGCGAGGCGCTTGATGTAGCCGAAATGGCCGAGCGAGATGGGCGACGCGACGCCGCGCACGCCGGCTTCCTCCTCGGCTTCGATCGCGGCCGCTTCATGCCCCGCCTTGCCGATCATCGGATTGCCCTTGGGAACCACCCAGCGCCCCGTCTCGCGGGACGTTATGAGCAAGATTTCGGTGCTTTTGACCGTTCCCACCAACCGATAGGGCAGTGCACCTATTTGTTCGATCACGCCGGCGTGATGTCCGCGGCGCCGGTCTTGTCGCCTTCGCTGACGTCGGGACGCTTATCGAACACTTCGTCGATGATGCCGAAAGTCTTGGCTTCGTCGGCCTCGAGAAACTTGTCGCGGTCCATCGCAGTCTCGATCGCCTCGATCGGCTGACCGGTATATTTGGCGTAGAGCGCGTTCAGTCGGCTGCGCATGCGCAAGATTTCGCGCGCCTGGATTTCGATGTCGGCGGCCATGCCCTGGGCGCCGCCCGACGGCTGGTGGACCATGATCCGGCTGTTGGTGGTGGCGACGCGCATCCCCGGCTCGCCCGCGGCGAGCAGGAAGCTGCCCATCGACGCCGCCTGGCCGATGCACAGCGTCCCGACGCGCGGGCGGATGTACTGCATCGTATCATGAATCGCGAGACCGGCGGTGACCACGCCGCCCGGCGAATTGATGTACATGAAGATGTCCTTCTTCGGGTTCTCGGACTCGAGGAAGAGCAATTGGGCGGTGATCAGCGACGCCATGTGATCCTCGATCGCGCCAGTGATGAACACGATCCGCTCGCGCAGCAGCCGCGAATAAATATCGAAGCTGCGCTCGCCCCGGTTCGATTGCTCGATGACGATGGGGACGAGTTGCGCGGCGATGTCCTGATGATCCATGGAAAAGCTGGTCCTTCGTGATTGGCTTGGCGCCTACATCGGGCGGAACTAGCGCGGGTTCAAGCCTCGATCGGATTTCCCGGCGCGGGGAACGAGAGGTAGGCCAAGCGACGCATCTCGCGCCGGCCGCGCGTGACCGTGTCGAGGATCAGCCCGGCGAAAAAGCACAGTACCGCCACGATGGCCATGCCGGTGACCAGAATCGCGGTCGGCAGGCGCGGAACGAGCCCGGTGTCGAGGTAGGTCAGCACCAGCGGCACGGCGAGGATGATCGCGGCGACCAGCAGCAGCGCACCGATGCCGCCGTAGAACAAAACCGGCCGTTCAACCCGGTAGAGGGTGCCGATGGTCTTGAGGATCCGCCAACCGTCGCTGTAGGTCGACAGCTTCGATTCCGATCCCTCGGGCCGCGCGCCATAAGCAGTCGCCAGTTCGCCGACCGGCATCCTGAGTTCGAGCGCGTGGACCGAAATCTCGGTTTCGATCTCGAAGCCAGCGGAGAGCACCGGGAAGCTTTTGACGAACCGGCGCGAGAATATGCGGTAGCCCGAAAATATGTCGCTGAAGCTGCGCCCGAACAGGCGCGCGAGGAGGCCGGTGAACAGTCGGTTGCCGAGAACATGGCCCCCGCGATAGGCTTCCGCGGCCTCGTGCTGGCGGGTGCCGACAACCATGTCGAGCTGATCGTCGATCAGCATCGCGACCATCGCCGGAGCGGCCTTGGGGTCATACGTCAAATCGCCGTCGGCCATGACATAGACGTCGGCATCGACGTCGGCGAACATGCGGCGGACAACATGGCCCTTGCCCTGCTGGCGCTCGAAGCGGACAGTGGCGCCGGCGGCGCGCGCCAGGTCGGCCGTGCGGTCGCTGCTGTTGTTGTCATAGACGTGGATGCTGGCTCCGGGCAGCGCGGCGCGGAAGCCGGCGATCGTCTCCGCGATCGCGGCCTCCTCGTTATAGCAGGGCAGCACCACCGCGACCCGCACCGTGCCGCCCCCCTCGGCCATGTTACTTAGCCTTCTTGGAAGCAGCCTTCTTCGGAGCGGCTTTTTTCGCGGCAGGCTTGGCGGCGGCCTTCCCGGCCGGAGCCTTGGCTGGCGCCGCTACCTTGACCGGCTTCGCCGGCGCAGCGGCCTTGACCGGCTTGGCCGGCGCAGCGGCCTTCACCGGTTTGGCTGCTTTCTTGGCCACTGCTTTCTTCGCAGGTTTCTTCGCATTGCCGTGTTCGTGGCCGCAATTCGGGCCGTGGACATGGCCCTCTTCGCTTTCGAGATCCGCCTCAATTTCCGCGCGGGTCACCGCCCGCTCGCTGATCTCGGCGGTCGAGAAGAGGAAGTCGACGACCTTGTCCTCATAGAGCGGGGCGCGCAGCTGGGCCGCGGCCATGGCGTCTTCCTGGACATATTTGATGAAGCGATCCCGGTCGGCGGGCTGATATTGGGCGGCGGCCTGTCCGATCAGGCGGTTCATCTCCTGCGGGCTGACCTCGATGCCGTTGGCGGCCCCGATTTCGCTCAGCAGCAGGCCGAGGCGGACGCGGCGCTCGGCGATCGAGCGATATTCGTCGGCATCCTTGTCAATCTCGGCCAGCGCGGCTTCGCTGTCGGCCTCGTGGCTGGCTTCGTGGCGAAGCTGGACCATGATCTGTTGATACTCGGCCTCGACCATCGACAAAGGAACCTCGAAGTCGTGGGTCGCCGCGAGATGGTCGAGCAGGCGGCGTTTCATGTGCGTGCGCGTCAGCCCGTTCAATTCCTGCTGCTGCTGGTCACGCAGCAAGCCCTTGAGCTGGACAAGGTCCTGAAGGCCCATCTGCTTGGCGAACTCGTCGTCGATCTTGCCCTTGGCGGCGATCTTGACCGCGCTCACCTTGATGTCGAACGTCGCCGGCTTGCCGGCCAGCGTTTCGGTCGGATAGTCGGTTGGAAAGGTGACCTTGAGCTGCTTTTCGTCGCCCGCCTTGACGCCGACCATCTGGTCTTCGAACCCGGGAATCAGATTACCCGACCCAAGCACCACGGCCATGCCTTCGCCGGTCCCGCCGTCGAATGCCACGCCATCGACCTTGCCGGTGAAGTCGATCAGCACCTGGTCGCCCATGGCGGCCTTGTGGCCCTTCTTGGTGTCTTCATAGCTGGCCTGGGCCGCGGCCAGCTGGGCAAGCTGCGCCTCGACCGCGGGCTCGTCGGCCTCGGCGGTCAGCCGCTCCAGCTTAAGTCCCTTGATGTTCGGTGCCGGCATGTCGGGCAGCGTCTCGAGCCGGACCTGGACTTCGGCGTCCTTGCCAACAGCATAGCCTTCGTCAAGCTCGACCTCTGGCTGGAGCGCAGGGCGCAGTTTCTTGTCGCTCAGCAGGCGCTGAATGCTGTCTTGCACGGTCGCATTAAGCGCGTCGGCGTGGAGGCTTTCGCCATGCATCTTGCGAATGAGGTTCGGCGGCACCTTGCCCGGACGGAAGCCCGGCATCTTGATCTGCGGCGCGATGCGCTTGATCTCCTGGTCGACGCGCGCGTCGATGTCCTTGGCGGCAATGGTCAGGGTGTAGGCCCGCTTGAGGCCCGCGTTTTCCGTCTCGACGGTTTTCATGATATTCTGCTCACCCATTTGAAATTGCGGTCAAAGCCGTCGCTTGGCGAGCGGAGGTGGTGCGGGCGAAGGGACTCGAACCCCCACATCTTTCGATACTGGTACCTAAAACCAGCGCGTCTACCAATTCCGCCACGCCCGCGCGGACGCTTGTCAGGTGCGCGCCTATAGCAAGGATGTAGTTCCGCACAAGCGCCAGCGCGATGAAGCAACTCCTTTGCCGGGCGAACGTTTTTTGTCAGGTCAGGAGCCCACACCCATGCAGCAATTGCCCCCCTTCCCCGAAGAACAGCCGGGGCATTCGCCCGACAGCGAACCGGGTCAGCCCAGCCCGGCGCCGGCGGAAAGCCCGCCGACCGGACCCGATATCGACGTGCCCTCGCCAAGCGACCCCGGAACCGAGGTCCCGACTACGCCAATTTCCCCGATCGGTTAAAGTGGCGAGCCGTCCGCAGCAGCCAGGCGGGCCCGCGCCCGACCTTCCGCCGGGAGAAATCCCGCCGCTTCCGGGCGAACCCGACGAACGCCCCGCTCCGCCCGACCCGGTCTTGCGCCGGCCTAGCGGGTAAGCCGGGCCGAGGCGACGATCGCCTCGTAATCGGGCAGCGCGGCGGCGTAATAATGCGACCGGGCGGCATCGAACAGGATCATGTACAACCGGCCGTCGATCGTCGCCCCGACCGCCCGTCCCTTGCGCCACACTTCATCGCCGTCGAGATGCTCGAAGTCGAATTGAAAGCCGTTGGCGCCGAGAAATGGCCGCGGCGACAGATTCAGGGTCTTGAAATCGACTGCTCCGCCTTTGACCCGATACAGGCTCTCGAGCATCGAGGTGATTTCCGGGACGGTCATGTTCGACCGGTATTTCGGGACCTGACGATATTCGCGCTTGTTCTGACGAACGATGAAAGTGCCGTTCTTGAGGCCCGTGACGTAGGTGATTCCATCAAGATACGGACCGTTCAGGGTCCAGTCCTCGACCTCGCGTATGTCGACGAACAGCCGCGCCCAGATGCGGTTCCATTCGTGCGGCGGTGTGACCACCAGCGAATGATCGCCGACGCTGATCGGACGTTGCCGGACCAGGCTGTAGCCGCCCTGGCTGATTCCCGCCCCGCCGAGCGACGAGCAGGCGGACAGCGACAGCGTGGCGGCGGCGATCGAGGCGAGCAGCAACGGCGACCTCTGGGGCATCGGCACTTCCTTAACTGGCCATCATTTGGCGGACAAACGCGGCGTCGGGGGCGGCGGGCGCCATTATCAGGTAGCGGGCCAAGGCGGCGCGGGACTCGGCCCGCTTGCCCTGCTTCGACAGCATGATGCCGTGCCACCGCCAGGCATCGGCCGGGGCATCGCCATAGGTTACCGCCGCGGCATAGCCCTGCGCCGCGCGCAGATCGTCCCCGCCACGATTGCGCAGCCGCCACACCTCGCCCTCGTAGAAACGCAGCAGGCCGTTCCAGCCATCCAGCGCCAGCGTGTTGATGATGAACTGGCTGGACCCCGGGTCATTGAGCTTGACCTGATCGTCGAGGATCATCGGCCGGATCGACGAGATCGCCGACAAATATCGCGCGCGGTAATCGTCGTAGGTGCGGCCCGGCACGGTCACTTCCGCCGCCGACACCTTGAGGTCGGACAGCCGTGATTCGGGCAGCGGGTGGGTTTCGAACAGCGACCAGTTTCGCTCGCGGTGGCGGCGGCGGTAGCGCGCGGCTTCGGTTTCCTCGGCGATCAGCTGCTCCCACGTCTGCGACATAGCCATCGGAGAATAGCCGGCCTCGGCGAGCAGCCTGATGCCCATCGCGTCGGCCTCGGCCTCCATCGTCCGGCTGTATTTCAGCAGCGACAGGATGGTACCGAGCTGGGCCAGTTGCTGAAGGTCGCCGGTGTTGAACCCGGCCGCCCCGCCGGCCATCCCGCCCGCCATCGACAGGATCGCGAAGATATCCGTCTTGGTCTTGATCTCGCGCCACTGCCGCAACTGGTGCTTGCGCAGGAAGTGCGCCGCTTCGTGGGCGATGACCCCGGCCAACTGCGCCTCGTTGCGCATCCTCAGCAACAGTCCGGTGAACACGACCGCGAAGCCGGTCGGGAACATCATTGCATTGAAATCCGGTACCCGCGCCAGATAGATGCGGAAATCGCGCGCTGCCGGGCCGCCAACCTTGGCGATGAGGTTGCCAAGGTAGGACGTGACGGCTGGGTCCTTGACCAGCAGGTTGGAGCCCGCGACCTCCTCCTCGACCCGCTCCATCTGCTGCCACATGCCCTTTTCGTCGGCATCGACCGGCCGATAGCCGGGTCCGATCAGCGGGACCATCGCGGATGGCAGGACGCGCGCGCTGGCGAGGCCGGTGCCAAGCGCTGCCGTCATGACGCCGCCGGCCATCAGCAAAGAGCGGCGGCTCACCGCCATGCCGGGGGCGTTCACGACTTCGCCTTCATGGCGCGGCGAACCTCCTTGCCCGGCTTCATCCGCGCCAGCAACCGGTCGACCATCTGGGCGGCGCCTGCCGGGGTGCGAATATCGCCCATCTTGATCCCGGCGATCTGGCTGCTGGCGTCGAGCACATTGAACCACACCACCTTGCCCGTGCGCAGATCGACCAGCGACGCATAAGCGAATTCACCGGCGCCGCCGATGTTGGGTGCGCAGAATCCGACGAAGCAGCCGGCGATACCGAGCACCTGCAGGGCAACCCGGCCGGACGAGGCGAAGCTGTCTTCGGCGTACATGAACAGCGCATAGTCGTAGCCGGTCTTGCGGCCGAGCGCGACGGCGTCCTCGCCGAGCGTCCAGTCCAGCCCCTTGTGGCGCTTGGTCGGCAGCTCGTAGCCCATATATTTGTGGAGCGCGATCGACGTGCCGACGGCATTGTGGAGCCGCTCCAGCTCGGCGATCGTGTCGGCGCTGACACCGGGCAGCGAATCGCGCCGGTCGAGCACCAGCACATCGCCACCGCGGCCGGCCTGCTGGGCGCGCAAGGCGGCGAGCAAATTGGCCCGCGCCGCCTCGGTCCAGTCGGCGCGCGGCTCCACCAGCCCGCCGGTGGTGACCGATCCGACCGACACGTCGGGGCGCATCACGAGCAACTTGTAATCGCCTTGTGGCGGGGCGAACTGGACATCGGCGAACTGGCGCGTCTGGACGCAGGCGGACAGACTTGCGCCGGCCATCAGCGCCATACTCAGCTTGCGCATCCGCAGCCTCCCTGTTGCCGGGGGATAACGCAACTCGTTCCCCTCGAACCGCTACCGTAACGCCCGAGCGTGGGGCGAGGTTGCGCGGCCGATCAAGGGCGACCGGCGGCTATCCCGTCAACTTCGCGCGCAACCGTTCGTTGACCACCCCGGGATTGGCCTTGCCCGCCATGGCCTTCATCACCTGGCCGACGAAGAAGCCGAACAGCGCTTCCTTGCCCGCCTGGAACTGGGCAACCTTGTCGGCATTGGCGGCGAGGATTTCGTCGATCTTCGCGTCGATCGCGTCCAAGTCGCTGGTCTGCTTGAGGCCGCGCTCCTCGACGATCACGCCGGCGTCATGGCCGGTTTCGAGCATGATTTCGAAAACTTGTTTCGCAAGGCTGCCCGACAGCGTCTTGTCGGCGACGAGCGAGAGGAGTTCGGCGGCGTTGGCCGGGGTGACCGGACTGTCGGCGAGCGTCTTGCCCATGCGATTGAGCGCCCCGAACAATTCCGACGCGACCCAGTTGGCAGCCTGCGGCGGCGGCGCGCCAGCATCGAGCAGCGCGTCGAACCAACGCGCGGTCTCGACCTCTGCGGTCAAAATCGACGCATTGTACGCGCCGATGCCGAGCCCTTCGAAACGCTTGCGCTTGGCGTCGGGCAGCTCGGGCAGGCTGGCGCGGCATTCGGCGAGAAAGGCGTCGTCGAGTTCAAGCGGAAGCAGGTCGGGATCGGGGAAATAGCGGTAATCATGCGCATCCTCTTTCGATCGCAGGGTCCGCGTGACGCCCTTGTCGGGGTCGTAAAGACGGGTTTCCTGGACGACGGTGCCGCCACCCTCGATCAAATCGACCTGGCGCTTCGCTTCATGCTCGATCACCGCCATGACGAAGCGCACCGAATTGACGTTCTTGGTCTCGGTCCGGGTGCCTAATTCGCTCCCCGGCTTGCGCACCGAGACATTGACGTCGGCGCGCATCGAGCCTTCTTCCATGTTGCCGTCGCATGAGCCGACGTAGCGGAGAATTGCTCTCAACTTGCGCAAGTAAGCCCCTGCTTCTGCGGGCGAACGCATTTCGGGCTTTGACACGATCTCCATCAGCGCCACGCCCGAGCGGTTCAAATCGACATAGGACATCGTCGGATGCTGGTCGTGCATCAATTTGCCGGCATCCTGCTCGACGTGGATCCGCTCGACCCCGATGGTCACCGCGGATTCCTCGTCCTTGTCGTCGGCCAGCACGGTCACCGCGCCCTCGCCGACGATCGGGTGGTAGA
>JBDSMA010000303.1:0-3039 GCA_039916085.1 Sphingomicrobium sp. | reverse complement strand
CCTGGATGGCGACGATCGCGTCCGACGCCATCAGCTCGAGGCAGGCCTCGATGAGGAGTTTCTCGGTGAAGGGATCGCCGACCTGCACCGTCGGGCGCTTCTCTTCCGAATCCTCGGAGAAATCGGCGCTGGCCATGGTCGCGCCGTGGATGCCGTCGCGGCCGGTCTTGGAGCCGACATAGACGATCGAATTGCCGACGCCGCTGGCCGCCGAGTAAAAGATCTTGTCCTGATCGGCGACTCCCACCGTCATGGCGTTGACCAGGATGTTGCCATCATAGGCCGCGTCGAAATTGACCTCGCCGCCAACCGTCGGCACGCCGACGCAATTGCCGTAGCCGCCGATCCCGGCGACCACGCCGGCGACTAGGTGGCGGGTCTTGGGATGATCCGGCCGGCCAAACCGCAGCGCGTTGAGATTGGCGATCGGCCGCGCCCCCATGGTGAACACGTCGCGCAGGATGCCGCCGACCCCGGTCGCGGCGCCCTGGTAGGGCTCGATGTAGGACGGGTGGTTGTGGCTCTCCATCTTGAAGATCGCGGCCTGGTTGTCACCGATGTCGATAACGCCGGCATTCTCACCCGGGCCACAGATTACCCAAGGGGCCTCGGTCGGAAGTTTCTTCAGATGGATGCGCGAGCTTTTGTAGCTGCAATGCTCCGACCACATGACCGAGAAGATGCCGAGCTCGACCAGGTTCGGCTCGCGGCCCAAGGCAACGAGGATGCGCTGATATTCGTCGGGGGCGAGGCCGTGTTCGGCGACGACCTCCGCGCTGATGCTCGGCTGGTTGGTCATGGCGCGCCTCCTAGCGGCGGGGCGGGCATAAAAAAACCCCCGGCGACAAGCGCGCCGGGGGTGATTTATTGGCCGGGTCGCCGGTTCAGCTCTTGCAGTTCTCCGCTCCCTGGCCGGGCAGCTTGACGCTGATCGACGATGCGGTCGCGCTGCCGGTCAACGAATAGCCGCTGTCGCTGACCATCGGCTTGCCGGCTTCGGGCGCCTTGACCAGAATCGCGGCGCCGTTCTTGTCGGTTCGAATGTCGGCCGAGAGGTTGTCGGCCAGCCAATCGACGTAGATCAAATGGGTGTCCGGGCAGCGGTAGATCTTGCTGGCGACGATAGCCGGCGGCAGCGAGGCCGGATCGAGCGGCGCGCTGACCGGCGTGTTGCGGTCACCGCCGCTGTCGGCGACGATCGTGTGGTTTTTCTTGCTGCAGCCGATGAGGGCGGTGGCGGCAAGGGCGGCGATGGCTAGGGTGCGATAGGTCATGACCTTGCTCTTCGCGGGCGGCGCAAGCGCCGTCAAGGGGCCGTTTGCATCCCCGGCCCGCCCGGCATAGGCTAAGCGACGATGCTGATGGATCGAAACCAAGAGCCGCAACGGCGCATTCGCATTGGCCTGACCGGCCTTGCGTTCGTATTCCTGCTTGTCCTCCTCGGCACTGCGATCAGCCGATCGGGCAATGGAGGAGAAGGTGCTCAGGCCAACGTCTCGCTGCCCAACGCTTCGGCTGGCCCCAATGAACCGCTGGCCGAAATCGGTGCCGCGCCGGGTCAGACTCCGGGTGACGACATCGCCGGCCGGGCGGCCAAGGCCGCTCAGGCCGCCAAAACCGGCAAACACCCGGCGAAGTGAAGCCCGCGCCGGCATTCGCGCGCCGCCGCCCGGCAATCCTTGCCCTCCTTGCGCTGTGCTTCGCCGGCGCCGCGGTCGCGCTGATTCCGCGCCATGATCCCCCGCCGGCGAGGCGGCCACCGCTGATGCTGATCACCAGCCTGCCCCTGCTGTTCGACGAAACGTTTGGGATCGACCAAAAAGGCTCCCCGGCCGGGCGTTGGTTGGAGCAGCATTATAGGGTGAAGCCGATCGGCGCGGCCGAGCGCGCCAGTCTCAAAGGCCAGCATTCATTATTCATGGCGCACCCGCGCGCTCAACCGGCCGAATTGCTGGTCGAGCTCGACCGCTGGGTGCGCGGCGGTGGCCATGTCTTGCTCCTTGCCGATCCCAAGCTCGACTGGCCGAGCCGGCGGCCGCTTGGCGATCCGCTGCGGCCGCCGCTCTCGTTCGCCGACACCGGGCTGCTCAAGCACTGGGGCCTCGCCTTGGATGGGCCGGATCCTGATGGGCCGTCGTCGGTCGAGGTCGACGGCATGTCGGTCGGGACCGACAGCCCCGGCAAGCTGAGGCTCGACGGTAAATCCGCCTGTGTACTCGACGCCGGCGGGTTCATCGCCCGCTGCGCGATCGGGCGGGGGAAAGCGGTGATCGTCGCCGACGCCGACTTTCTCGACGTGAGCGACATGCCTTCACGCATTGAACGCGCTCACAATCTCGACTTCCTTGGGCGAGAACTGGACGTCTTGGCGCCACGCCACTGATTCTGCGAGTCTCGCGCCTAACGGCCAATCCACAAGCTTATCCACAAGGCGTTCCCCAAGAACAGGGCAGGAACGCCGCGCAAGACCCTTGAGTAAAAGTCGCCGTTTTCCGCCATTGGGCATGAATTCCCATGTTATGGCATGAAAACCCATTGTATCCCGCGCCATGTTGAGTTACCAACATTGCCTGAAGCGCGGGGCAATCCGGTTCATCACGCAAATTGCGTCGGGCGCACGAGGATGTCGTGCACCCAGGGCCGGAGAGCTGTGCCCGCGCCGGGCGGAGTGGAAGCGTGGCATTGGAGCATCTGTTTCAGGGCAGCGCGTTGAATGGGGTCGACGCCAAGGGGCGCGTGTCCGTGCCGGCTTTCCTGCGTCAGGTGATCGAGCGCCGCGGCGATGCGCGTACCATCGTCCTGGCCAAGCATGACGCGTTCCCCGCGCTGAGCGCCTACGACCCCGCTTACGCCGCGCTCAAGCATGCCAAGCTCGAGCGGCTCGCCGAGAAGCAGGAAACCGACCCCGCCGCGGAGCTCGACTATGCGCGGCGCACGATGATGGCGTTCGGCGCGACCGAAGAAGTGCCCTACGACAGTTCGGGCCGCGTCGTCCTCCCGCCGATGATGCGCCGCAAGGGCCAAATCGAGGAGCTGGCG
>JBDSMA010000302.1:0-6276 GCA_039916085.1 Sphingomicrobium sp. | reverse complement strand
GATAATCGACATAATCGTCGAGGTCGAAGCTGCCCTGCTCCACCGGCACATTCTTGGCGTCGCGCCAGTCGGTGATGAACACGTCGTGCTTCGGCAGCATCCGCTCGACGGTGCCGCGCAACAGCGTCGCGAAATGCCCGCTCATTGGCGCCACGATCAGCAGTTTAGGTTGGCTCTCAACGCCAGCTTTGCGAAAATGCTTGAGCTGGCCGAACGGCTTCTTGAGGATGATTTCCTCGCTGACCGGGACGGTCCGCTTGCCAACTTGCGCCTGACCAAGCCCGAATTCGGGCTTGCCGCGCGAGATTGAGGCATGGGCGAAGACGTTGAGCGCCGCCGCGACCACTGGTCCCATCGCGCCGTACCCGAACGGATTGGCCGGGTTGCTCAGCCATCCCGCGCCCATGCCCGCCATGCGGCTCGCTCCGGCCAGCAGGGAGCGCTGCACTTCATAGGCGTTGTAAAGCATCTGATTTCCTTGGGATCCGGGCACTGACCAACGGTTGTGGCGCGCCATGGCTCCGCCGTGCAAGCGCTTTCGCTGTTGTGCCCCGTCGTCGATCGGCCGATTGAGGCCTGCGCGCCACACTGCTAGGCAGCCGCATGGCCAGCCCTCCCGAACGCCCCAAAGCGAAAAGTCTTGCCGGCCTCGGGATGGTGTGGGGTTTCGCCAGCCGCTACCCCGGCCACGTCGCGTGCGCTGCAATTGCGCTGGTCACCGCTGCCGCCGCGACCTCGGCCATGCCGATCGCGTTCAAGCTGATCATCGACAAGGGGTTCGCCGGGGGCACCGCGGACATCAGTCGCTGGTTTGAATATCTGCTGCTGCTGGTCGGGGTCATGGCGATCGCCACCGCCACCCGTTTTTACTTCGTCAGCTGGATTGGCGAGCGCACCGTTGCCGACATTCGCCTTGGCGTCCACCGCAACCTGCTACGCCTTGCGCCCGCCTTCTTCGAGGAAAACCGACCCGCGGAGATTACCAGCCGGCTGACGGTCGACACGACGATCATCGAACAGGTTGTCGGCACCACCATCTCGGTTGCGCTGCGCAACATCGTCATGGGCGTCGCCTGCACCGGCATCATGTTTTACCTCGCGCCCAAGCTGGCCGGCATGATGCTGCTCGGCATCCCGCTGATCGTCTTGCCAATTGTCTTCATGGGCCGCCGCGTCCGCGCCATCTCGACCCGCAGTCAGGACCGCATCGCCGATGTCGGCGCGGTGACCAGCGAAGTGTTGGGCGCGATGAAGATCGTCCAGGCCTTCAACCAGCAGGACCGCGAGGCCCAGCGTTTCACTGCCGCCACCGAAACCGTCTTTTCCACGGCCAAGAAACGCATCGCCCTGCGCGCGTTCATGACCGCCATTGTCATCGCCATGATGTTCACCGCCATCACCCTGGTTATCTGGCAGGGCGCGATCGACGTCGCGTCGGGCCACATGACCGGTGGCACAATTGCCGCCTTCGTCCTGTGTGGCGGGTTGCTGGCCGGGGCGTTCGGCGCGCTGAGCGAAGTCTACGGCGACCTGCTCCGCGCCGCCGGGGCGTCGGAGCGGTTGACCGAGTTGCTCCACGCCCAATCGACCATCGTCGTGGCCATCGATCCGACGCCGATGCCGCTGCCGGCGCGAGGCGAATTGCATTTCGAGGGCGTCGAGTTCCGCTACCCGACTCGCCCCGACGCCCCCGCGCTCCATGATTTCACCCTCGCCGTCCGGCCCCGCGAGCGGGTCGCCATCGTCGGCCCGTCGGGCGCCGGCAAGTCGACCCTGTTCCAGCTCGCCCAGCGCTTCTACGACCCGCAGGGCGGGCGCTTGCTGCTCGACGGCGTCGACCTCAAGGCGGCCGACCCGGCCGACATCCGTCAGCGCATCGCCATGGTTCCGCAGGAGACGGTGCTGTTCGCCGCCTCGGCCCGCGATAACCTCCGCTATGGCAATTGGGACGCTTCCGAGGATGAGATCTGGGCCGCGGCGCGCGACGCCAATGCTGCCGACTTCCTCCGCCTGCTACCGGAGGGCCTCGACACGTTCATGGGCGAGAGCGGCGCGCGCCTTTCAGGCGGCCAGCGACAGCGGATCGCAATCGCCCGCGCCCTGCTCCGCCGCGACGCGCCGCTGCTGCTGCTCGACGAAGCCACATCGGCGCTGGACGCTGAAAGCGAGAAAGCGGTTCAGGATGCGCTCGACCGGCTGATGGAGCAGCGCACGACGATGGTCATCGCCCACCGCCTTGCCACCGTCCGCGCCGCCGACCGGATCATCGTCATGGACGGCGGTCGTATCGTCGAGGAGGGTACGCACACCGAACTGATTGGCAAGAAGGGGCTTTACGCCCGCCTCGCCCGGCTCCAGTTCGACGGCCTTGCCGCCTGACGCTCCGGCCAATCGGCCTTAAAGGCGTCCGCCATGCCCCTGGACCTGGGTTCGCGGCAAGTCGGATAAAGTGAGGAAGCCATGGTTCTTGGTGTCGAGCAGACGGAACCGGCGCTGGGCAGCTAGCAATACTTCGTCGCGGGTAATCATGCCGTTGAAGTTGACGTCCATCCCGGTGATCGGCTCGGGAATGGCGAGCAGGCCATAGCTCGCCCCGCCGGCCGGGGCCCGATAGACGTTGACGGCGTTCTCGCGGCGTTTTTTCGCGTCGGCGTCGAGCAATTCATGGTCAGGCCCGTCCTTGGCATAATCGCCGGCCTGATAGGATTCGCGAGGACCCTGAGCGGCTCCGCTTTGCACTTCGGGCGCGATGTCCCGTTCGTAGCGGCGGATTTCGGGATCGTTGAGCCGGCCGTCGTGATCCACATCGAGCTTGTCAAAGAAGCGGACGAAGTCGGCGGAAAATTCGGATTTGCTGAGCTTGCCGTCGCCATTGCGGTCAGCCCCGGCGAACCAGTTGACGACCGGGTAAGGCGCCCCGCGCGGGGCGCGGAACGGTTCGCCGGAGGGAGCGAGAAAGACCTGCATGAGCACCGGCTTGGACGGGTCGGCCGCGGCTCCGGAGGGCAAAATGACCACGACCGCCAGGGTCGCGATGGCCGTTACTATAGTGCGCATGGTCGTTCTTCCCCGCCCGTCCGAAATCAATTTCTGCTTTGCTCATAGCTAGTTGCACCATGTCATGCCAGCGTAACATGACAATCTTTGTCGATCGATTACGCCGCACGGAATAACCGCGCTTGCCGGTCGCTTCTTCCGCATCCGTTCAGTCGGACCATGCGTATCAGGTTCGATATGTTGAAAGGATGATCATGTCCGACCTGTCTCTCGATCGCCGCGGCTTGCTCGGTGCGGCCGCACTCGGCGCCATCTCCCTGACGCTCGCCCTCAAGGGCGGCCCAGCCGCCGCCGCGACCGGCTTTGCCGTCCGCCACAGCGCCGACGACTGGCGCCGCCGGCTTGGCTCGGCACGCTTTGCCATACTCCGCCAGCAAGGCAC
The DNA here is from genome assembly GCA_039916085.1 of Sphingomicrobium sp. Taxonomy (GTDB): domain Bacteria; phylum Pseudomonadota; class Alphaproteobacteria; order Sphingomonadales; family Sphingomonadaceae; genus Sphingomicrobium. Next base: position 2,837 of record JBDSMA010000302.1, on the reverse strand, counting down.
CGAGCGGGCCTATAGTTCGCCGCTGCTCAAAGAGCATCGTCGCGGCACCTTCGCCTGCGCCGGTTGCGCGTTGCCGCTCTACTCGTCAGCGGCCAAATACGACAGCGGCACCGGCTGGCCGAGCTTTTTCCAGGCTCTGCCCAACGCCGTTGCCACTCGCCGCGACGGCAGCATGTTCATGGCCCGAACCGAAGAGCATTGTCGCCGCTGCGGCGGGCATCTCGGCCATGTGTTCGATGACGGCCCGCGCCCGACCGGCCTGCGCCATTGCATCAACGGCCTCGCCTTGACCTTCCGGCCGGCCTGATGCTGCTCCTCCTCCTCGCCTATCTGGGCGGCGTCCTGACCATTGTCAGCCCGTGCATCCTGCCGGTCCTGCCGTTCGTCTTCGCGCGCGCCGATCAGCCGTTCCTCCGCAACGGCCTGCCGCTGCTGGTCGGCATGGCGGCGACCTTCGCCTTGGTCGCCACGTTGGCGGCGGTTGGCGGGGAAGCCGCACTGGCCGCCAATCAGTGGGGTCGATGGATCGCGCTGGTCATGCTCGCCGGCTTCGCTTTGCTGCTGATTTTCCCAGCCCTGTCCGAGCGGGCGATGCGTCCGCTGGTCGGACTCGGCGATCGGCTGTCGCGCCGCACCGGCGGCGGCGGGATCGGCTCGTCGCTGCTGCTCGGCCTCGCCACCGGCTTGCTGTGGGCGCCGTGCGCCGGGCCGATCCTCGGCCTGATCCTGACCGGCGCGGCAATTTCCGGCGCCAGCACCACCACCGCCTTGCTGCTGCTTGCTTATGCGCTCGGCGCGGCCACCAGCCTCGGTCTCGCCCTGATCATCGGCGGGCGCGTATTCGCGGCGATGAAGCGCTCGATCGGCGTCGGCGAAGGCGTCCGCCGGGTCCTAGGCCTGTTCATCCTCATCGGCGTCGGGGCCATCGCGCTGGGCCTCGACACCAAGGTCCTGTCAAAGCTCTCCACCGCCCAGACATTTGGCATAGAGGCCGGGCTCGCCGGTCGCCTTGGCATGGCCGACAAGGTGCCGCGCACGTCCGCCGCCGGTCTCGCCGACGAGGGCCCGCTGCCGTCGCTCGATGGCGCCGTTCAGTGGATGAACTCGCCGCCGCTCACCGCCGCCCAGCTCAAGGGCAAGGTCGTGCTTATCGATTTCTGGACCTACAGCTGCATCAACTGCATCCGCGCCATCCCCCACGTCCGCGCGCTCTACGACCGTTATGCCAAGGACGGGCTGGTGATCATCGGCGTCCACTCGCCGGAATTCGCGTTCGAGCGGGATCCCGCCAACGTTCGTCAGGCGATCGCCGATCTCGGCATTCGCTATCCGGTAGCTGTCGACAACAAGCTTGCCGTGTGGCGCGCGTTCGACAACCGCTATTGGCCCGCGCAATATCTCGCCGACGCAAAGGGGAGAATCCGCTACCATCACTTCGGCGAAGGCAGCGAGGCCGAGACCGAGGCCGCGGTCCGCACCCTGCTGACCGAGGCCGGGGCCAGGCTCGGCGCGATGGCCGGCCCGGCCGACACCAAAGGCGCCGGCGCGGCGGCCGACTTGGCCGACGTCAAAAGCCCCGAGACCTACCTCGGCAGCGACCGGACGAAGAATTTCGTCTCGCCCGGCGGCGCCCGCACCGGGATAGCCGACTATCGCGTGCCCGACGCTCTCGCGCTCAATCAGTGGGGCCTCTCCGGCCGCTGGACGATCGAACCACAGCTCGCCCGCCTCGCCGCGCCTGGCGGGTCGGTGACGTTCCGCTTCCAGGCGCGCGACCTCCACCTTGTGCTCGGCAGCGCAAGCGGCAAACCCGTGCGTTTCAAGGTCACGATCGACGGCAAGGCACCAGGCGCCGACCATGGCGTCGATATCGACGCCGCGGGTAGCGGCAGGGTCGGCGAGCACCGCCTCTACCAACTCGTCCGCCAGCAGGGGAAACCGGTCGAGCGGACCTTTGCCATCACCTTCCTCGACCCCGGCGTCGAGGCCTACGCCTTCACCTTCGGCTAGGCGACAGGGCGACCAATCTATTCGCGAACCGGTTTGGGGTCGATCGCCAGATTCAACCCCGCCATCGCGCATTCGGTATAGACTTCGTGAGTCGGCGGCGGGAAATCGCGCGTCCCGAAGCAGCCGATGGCGATGCTGATCGATCCGGGCCGCAGCTCGAGACGATGGAACAAGGTCGTACCGCAAACGGCGCAGAAATAATGCCGCACCCAGTGACCGCCATCCTCACCGAAGCGCTCGAAGATCACCGGGGCGCCGGCCAGTTCGACCTGCTCTTCGCGATAGACTGCGTTCAACGTGAAGTCGCTGCCGGTGCGCGCCTTGCAAGCGAAGCAATGACACAGCGAAATCCGCCACGGCTCGCCGTCGCACCGGGCCTCGAGAGCTCCGCACTGGCACTTTGCGACTCGCTGCGGCGGGGAGGTTGAGGTCATTCCCGATCCTCACGAAAAAGGGCGGCCCCGGCAAGGACCGCCCCGTCGATTCTCTGATGCGGACGAACGGTTAGAAGGACGTCATATAGGCTTCGTTGCCGACGAACCCCATCTTGCTGACCTTGGCCTGTTTGGTCACCGCCAGCACCTGGTCGACCAGCTCGTAACGCGCCTCTGGCTCGGGCTGGAGGTGAAGCTCAGGCACCGGGTCCATCTGTTGCGTGACGTCGAGATATTGGCGCAGCTGCGGCAGCGCGACGGCGCTGCCGTTCCACAGCACCTGGCCAGCGGTGGTAATCACTACCTTGTTCTTGACCGGATCGATCAGATTGTTCTGCGGCGGGCTGTTCTGCGGCAGGTCCAGCTTCACCGCGTGGGTCTGGATCGGGATGG
>JBDSMA010000301.1:0-8209 GCA_039916085.1 Sphingomicrobium sp. | reverse complement strand
TGCGGCGCGAGACCGGGGTCGCGCTGGAGATCATCGCCCCCGAGGAGGAAGCGCGGCTCGCCGTGCTTGGTTGCCACAAATTGCTTGAGCCAGGCGGCGGGCCGGCGCTGATCTTCGACATCGGCGGTGGATCGACCGAGCTGGTGCTGGTCGACCATGGCGAGGAGAGTCCGCGAATCCGGGCTTGGTGGAGCGCGCCGTGGGGGGTCGTGTCGCTGACCGAGAGCGAGGGCCGGGAAGCGATTGAGGGACCCGAGCGGCTGGCGGCCTATGCACGGATGCGGGCGCGGGCGCGCAGCAGTTTTTCGCGCTTCGTCGAAATGCTGCCCGAAAATCCCAAAGATATCGGATTGTTGGGCACCAGCGGGACGGTGACGACACTGGCCAGCGTCCATCTGGCGCTGCCGGCCTATGACCGCAAGGCGGTCGACGGACTTCAGGTCCCGGTCGAAGCGATGCGGCGGATATCGACCCACATCGCCGAACTCGATTTTGCCGGACGTGCCGGGCTGCCGTGCATCGGCGCCGAGCGGGCCGACCTGGTGGTCGCGGGCTGCGCTATCCTGGAGGCGATCCTCGACATCTGGCCGGCCGAGCAGCTCGGCATCGCCGACCGCGGCATCCGCGAAGGTATTTTGCGCTCGTTGATGGCCCGAGACGGCCATCCGCTGTGAAGCGCGTGCGCACCGCCAAGGGACGCAAGATCGGCTCGACCCGTTGGCTCGAACGCCAGCTCAACGACCCGTACGTCCAGCGCGCCAAGGCCGAAGGCTATCGTAGCCGAGCCGCCTATAAATTGCTCGAACTCGACGACCGGTTCGGCCTGCTCAAGGGGGTCAAATCGGTGATCGACCTCGGCATTGCTCCCGGCGGGTGGAGCCAGGTAGTGCGCCGCCGCGTCCCCGGCGCGGCCGTGGTCGGCATCGACCTGTTGCCGACCGATCCGATCGACGGTGTCACCATCCTCGAAATGGATTTCATGGACGATGCGGCGCCGTCGCGGTTGCGCGAGGCGCTGGGCGGCCCCGCCGACCTGGTGTTGAGCGACATGGCGGCTAATACCGTCGGTCATTCCCAGACCGACCATCTGCGGACCATGGGGCTGGTCGAGGCGGGGATGGAATTTGCCGTCAACGTGCTCAAACCCGGCGGCGCCTACGTTGCCAAGGTCCTTGCTGGTGGCGCGGACAATGAACTGGTCGCCGGCCTGAAGCGTCACTTCACGCACGTCAAGCACGCCAAGCCCCCGGCAAGCCGCAAGGATTCGTCCGAATGGTACGTCATCGCCCAGGGCTTCAAAGGGCGCGGCGAACCCGCTGATTAAGGGGTCAGGCGCCCTTCGCCCGGCGCGCGTCGGCCACTGCCTTTTTAAGCGCGTCGTAGCCAACGGCTGAATTCATTACTCGATCGCCGACCACGAACAGCGGCGTTCCGGTTGCTCCAAGCTGTCCGGCGACGGCGAAGTTACGCTTGAGTTCAGCTTCCTGATCCGGGGCGTCGACGGGCGCTGGAGGCACGCCGGCGACCGCGGCGGCCCGGGCGATCGTCTCCGGGCTGGGCTGGCCGGCGGCATAAAGTGCGTCATGGAACGCGGCGAATTTTCCTGCTTTCGAAGCGGCCAGCGCGACGCGCGACGCGGCGACGCTCGCTGGACCCAAAATCGGCAATTCTCGATAAACGATTCGCAATCCCTTGTCCTCGGCAAGGAGCCGCTCAAGGTCAGGATTGGAGCGGCGGCAGTAAGCGCACGCATAATCATAGAAATAGGCGAGCGTGACGTCGGGCTTGGCCGCGCCCTTCCACGATGAATGGAACGGAGTTTCGATCTGGCTGCGCGAAGCTGCCAGCGTCGGCGCATATTGGCGATCGCGCAACGCGTCGCTGGTCTCGATCAAGATGTCCGGATGCGCGAGCATCGCCTGCCGGACCAGCCGCTCGCCGATGGTTGGCGCGGCAAGCATCAGCCCGACGGCGGTCAACGCCGCGCCGACGATCCCTCCGCCGATGGCCGCGCCCCAGCGCGTTGCCCCCCGATCCGTCACTTGTGCTTCTTGTCCTTCTTGATTGCCGTTTCGGACACCATGGCGATGTCCTGGGCGCGAAGATAGTCGGGACTTCCCGCCGACAGCCCGGCCATCGCCGACTTCGCCGCGGACAGCGCGAGCTTGGGGTGGTCGATGAGGTTCTCGCGCTCGGCCGTGGCCAGCGAGGCCCGCGCCGGGTCGCCTTCGCGGTCATAGACGATGCCCAGCTGGAGCCAGGCGAAGGGGTTGTCATTGTCGCGATTGACCGCGGCCTTCAGCACTTGCTTGGCCTCGGTAAAATTTTTCGGATCCTCCGACGCGATTAACGCGTGGCCGAGCATCACCGCGATCATCGGCTGGTCCGGCGCCCGTGCAACGGCGGCACGGAGCGGCGCGATCGCCGCCTTGGGATCGCCCCCCTCGAGCAGGGTCTGGCCCTGCAGCTCGAGGAAGAAGGGGTCGTTGGGTACCGCGGTCAGCAGCGCCTTGACCTCTTGTGCCGCCTTTTCGGGATAGGCGCCGCGATGATAAGCGTAAGCGCGGGCATAATGGGCCGGGACGCTCTGATCGCTCTCCGGATATTTCTTCGTCGCCAGCTTGGGATCGAGGTAGCCGGTCAGCTTGGCCTTGATTCGCGCAAACCGCGCCTCGAGCAGCGGGTCGGTCGGCTTCGACCAGGCCGGATCGGCCCTGTAATTCTGCTCAAGCGCGGCAATGCGCTCGCTCGAAAGCGGGTGAGTCCGGCCATAGCTTTCGGTATCCGCGATCGCCAGGCGATATTCCTGGTTCTGCAGCTTCTTGAAGAAGTCCAGGCTGCCCTTACCGCTGATCCCCGATTTGGAAAGATAGGATGCGCCTGCCTCGTCGGCTGTGGCTTCCTGGGCGCGGCTGAAACTGAGGAAACTGCCTTGTGCCGCCTGCTGCCCGGCAGCGATGATGCCCATCGCCGCATCGCCCGCGCCGGCCACCGCGGCGGCCACGCCGAGAACGATCGACAGGATCGAAATGCCGGTCGCGGCGCGGACGCCTTCGCCCATGCGAATCGAGTGGCCGCCGGCAACGTGGCCCAGTTCATGGGCGATAACGCCTTGAATCTGATTGGCATTGTCGGCCGCCATCAGCAGGCCGGAATTGATATAAACGACCTGCCCGCCCGAAACGAAGGCGTTGATTTCCGGATCATCGAGCAGCACGATACTGACGCTCTTCGGGTCAAGCTTGGCGGCGACTTCAAGCGGCCTGGCGACGTCCTTGAAGAATAATTCGGTCTCGCTATCGCGCAGCACTTCCTGTGCGCTGGCCGCCTGCGCACCTGCAAACAGAGTGATCGACAACAGCATCGACAGCTGCGCGAGGCGTTGGACCAGTGGTTTCATGCCGTCGCTCTGTCGGGCCTCCCGGCTGAACCTCAAATGAAAGGCCGCCCGTCCTGAGGGGAGCGGACGGCCTTATGTCCTAGCCGAAAGTGCGGTTCCACCAGCCGCGGCGAGTGCCGCCCTCGCCGTCGTCGTCGTCCGTCTCGGTCGCCATGGCCACGGCCACTTCGCCATCGTCGGCCTTGGCCGCTCGCGAACTTGCTGCGGCCGAGGCGGCAGGCTTGCGCGCGCGCGGAGCCCGGGCGGGCTTGGCAGTTGCTTCTGGCGCCTCCACCACTTCCACCTCGGCGATCGGCTCGGGCGCAGCTTTCGCGCGCGATCGGCGCTTGGGCTTGGCATCCGCTTCGACGACGGCTTCGGGCTTGGCCCCGACGGCAACCGGAGGCTCGACTGTCGCAGTCTTGCGCGCGCGCGGCCGGCGGCGAGCCTTGGGCGTGTCGTCGGCACTGTCGATCGCCACGTCAGAGCCTTGCGGCTGTTCCTCGGACACTGGGGTTTCGATCATTGGGGAATCGGTGGCATCGGCTGCCGCTTCCTCGTCGCGCGGGCGATCGCCGCCGGCGCGGCCGCGGCGTCCACGACCGCCACGGCGGCCACGGCGCGAGCTTGACCGCTCGCGGCCTTCGCCATCTTCGCCACGCGGGGCTGCTTCGCGCGGCTGCTCGTCACCGTCGCCCTCGGATTCTGCATCGCTTTCTACACGCTCGCCACGGTCCGACTCGGGGCGCTCGGTGCCGCCTTCCTCGTCGCGGCGATTGCGATTGCGGCCACCACGCCGCCGGCGGCGGCGGCCCCGGCGGGCATCGCGATCGCCGCTCTCCTCATCACGGCCCTCGCCGCGCGGTTCGCGCTCCGCGCGTTCCTCGGCTTCTACTTCTTCTTCTTCCTCGTCGTCCTCGAAGGCGTCGTCCTCGTCATCGTCCTCGGCGACAATCGGCGCGGACACCAAGCGACGCTGCAGATCGGGGCGGTCGCCGGAGCTTTCGACGCTCATCCGTGCGCCTTCGAAAGATTCGTCGATGACGATCTCGACAGTGACGCCATAACGCTCTTCAATCTCGGCCAGCTCGGCGCGCTTCCTGTTGAGGACATAGATCGCTGCCTCGCGGCCGGCACGCAGCAGGATCCGGTTGCCGCGACCTCGCGCGGCTTCGTCTTCAATGATCCTGAGCGCGCTGAGCCCGGACGACGATGCAGTGCGCATCAGGCCGGTGCCTTCGCAATGAGCGCACGGCCTGGTCGATGCCTCGAGGACGCCGGTACGCAGACGCTGGCGGCTCATTTCCATCAGCCCAAACGAACTGATACGGCCGACCTGGATGCGGGCGCGGTCGTTCTTGAGCGCGTCCTTCATCGCTTTCTCGACCTTACGGACGTGGCCCGACTGTTCCATGTCGATGAAGTCGATGACAACCAGACCGGCCATGTCGCGGAGGCGCAGCTGACGGGCTATTTCGGCGGCCGCCTCAAGGTTCGTGGCGGTGGCAGTCTGCTCAATATTATGCTCGCGCGTCGACCGGCCGGAGTTGATATCGATCGATACCAAAGCCTCGGTCGGGTTGATTACCAGATAACCGCCCGACTTGAGCTGGACGACCGGCTGGTACATCGCGGAGAGTTGATCCTCGACGCCGTAGCGCTGGAAAACCGGCGTCGGGTCGCGATAGGCGATAACCCGCTTCACGTGGCTCGGCATGAGCAATTTCATGAAGCCGCGCGCCGCCTTATAGCCTTCATCGCCCTCGACGATAACCTCGTCGATTTCGCGGTGGTACAGGTCGCGGATGGCGCGTTTGACGAGGTCGCTGTCGCGATAGATCAGGGCCGGCGCCGAACTGCCGAGCGTGCGTTCCCGAACCTCGTCCCACAGGCGCGCGAGATAATCGAAATCGCGCTTGATCTCGACCTTGGTGCGCGACAGACCAGCGGTGCGGACAATTAGGCCCATGGTCGTGGGCAGCTTCAAATCCGACATGACCTGCTTGAGCCGCTTGCGGTCGGCGCCGTTGGAAATCTTGCGAGAGATACCGCCGCCGTGGCTGGTGTTAGGCATCAGCACGCAATAGCGGCCGGCAAGGCTCAGATAGGTGGTTAGCGCGGCGCCTTTGTTGCCGCGCTCTTCCTTGACGACCTGGACCAGCAGCACCTGGCGGCGCTGGATGACGTCCTGGATCTTGTAGCGGCGGCGAAGCGACTGACGTTTCTGGCGAAGCTCGTCAGCGGCGCTTTCATCGACCGGCGAGCGCGACGAGCCGGTGCCGACTTCATCATGCGCATCGTCGTCGCCATCGATATCGCCGTCACCGACGCCGCGATCGTCGTCCAGGCGGTCGTCGTCGTCATAAGAGGAACCGGCGTCATCGTCGCCATATTCGGCGGCGCGCAGCCGCTCCTCCTCGGCAGCGTGCTCGGCCTCTTCGGCTAGCAGCGCGTCACGGTCGGCTTTGGGGATCTGGTAATAATCCGGGTGGATTTCGGAAAAGGCGAGGAAACCGTGGCGATTGCCGCCATAATCGATGAAGGCCGCCTGGAGCGACGGTTCAACGCGGGTCACCTTGGCAAGATAGATATTCCCTTTGAGCTGCTTGTGCTCAGCGGATTCGAAATCAAACTCGTCGATCCGGTTTCCCTTGACGACCGCAACCCGAGTTTCCTCCGGGTGGCGCGCGTCGATCAGCATGCGCATGGACATTGAAAATTCTCCGGACGCGCGGGCCGGCCGCTCGGGGCCGGCGGGGCGCGAAAGAAAAGGCCTGGCCGGGCGAAACGCCGAGCGGGCAGGCGGTTAAAGCGGAAATTGCCTCTGCTGCAGTGACCAGTGCCGGCGTAACGGCAACGAACGCATCGCGCGGCGAGTAATGCCGGGTGCGAAAAGCGTCCTGTGGTGTCATGCAGCGTCAACCTTGAAGGCCGCGGTTCCGAGCGGATCGCGGCATCGCCCCGGCTGGTATAACCGGACGGGACGAATGTCGGGTAGCACCCCGGCTTCGGTGCCGCAACCATTTGACGTGGGGGCTGCGCTGGCTCGATAAGCGCGGTGGGAGGGGACCAAGTGGCGTTAAAGCAATCGACCGCAGTATTGGTGGCCGTCGGGCTGGTCATCCTGGCCGTGGTGGCGTTTGGCCCGACGCTGCTCGACCGCCCCGCGGCCTCAGGCGATGCCGCGCTGGTGGGAGAGGCGCGGACCGGCCGCTTGACCGTCGACCTGCCGCAGGCGGTCGGTGACATCAAGGTCAGCGAGGCGCGCGTGCCCGGCCGGCCGATCGTGCTGATTGACCCAGGCCATGGCGGCCGCGACCCGGGTGCGACCAGCGTGTCGGGCAGTGTCACGGAAAAGCAGTTGACGCTGGCCACCGCGCGCGAACTTCGCGACCTGCTGATCAGTCGCGGCAGGGTGCGTGTCGCGCTGACCCGCGAAGACGACCGCTATCTGACCCTCGAACAGCGTGCAGCTATCGCCCGCCGCCTTGGCGCTGCCATGTTTGTCTCGCTCCATATGGACAGCGCCCCCAATCCGCTGGCGCGCGGGGTGACGGTATATTCGCTGTCCGATGTCGCCTCCAGCGCGGAGGCGGCCCGCTTCGCCGCCGCCGAGAACCGTGCCGACGGGGCGCTCAGCAGCGAGGCCGACGGCTCGGTCCGGGCGCTGCTCGCCGACCTTGCCCTGCGCGGTCAGATGGAGCAATCGGCGGCGCTCGCCAGCCGGCTGGTTCGGCGCGCGTCTGGGCCAGTCGCCCTGCGCCCTCGGCCGCATCAGTTCGCCACCTTCCACGTCCTGCGGCGGGCGGAAACACCAGCTGTTCTGGTCGAGGCCGGCTACATCAGCAACGTCGATGATGAAGCGATGCTCGCGACGGCGGCGGGGCGGGCGCCGCTGGTCACCGCCCTCGCGCAGGCAATCGAAGCCGATATCGCCACGCGCGGGTCTCGCCAATAGGCGACTTTCGCGGCCCGACGTTAGCGGCTAACGAGGGCGCGACATGCCGTTTGCTCCTCCCGCAATGCCCGACCTTGCCGCGTTCAACGCCCGGGTCCACGACCGGGTCGATCCCTGGTTTGCGCGCGTCTGGGTGCGGCGAATGGCAATCGTCGCTAGCACCGGTTTTATCCTGTTCGCGGCGGTGTGGGTGTATTTTGCCCACGGCCTGCCTAGTTCGGAATCGCTGCTGGCCTATCAGCCGCCGCTGCCAAGCAATGTCCGCGGCTACGACGGCAATCCCATCGGCAGCTATGCCCGCGAGCGGCGGGTCGAGCTGGCCTATGACGAATATCCGCCGCTGGTCGTCAACGCCTTCATCTCGGCCGAGGACAAGACTTTCTTCACTCACGGCGGGCTCGACTATACCGGCCTGGGGGGCGCGGTACTCGACTATACGAAGAAATCAGTCAGCGGCGGGCGGGCGCGGGGTGGTTCGACGATCACCCAGCAGGTCGCCAAATACCTCCTCCAGGACAATAGTTACGCTGTTACCCGAAAGATCCGCGAGGCGATCCTCGCGTTCCGCCTCGAATCGACGCTGTCGAAGCAGCAGATTCTCGAGCTTTATCTCAACCAGATATTCCTCGGCCGCAACGCATACGGCGTTCAGGCGGCGGCGCGTGCGTATTTCGACAAGGACGTTTCCGAACTGACGCTGCCCGAGGCGGCCTATCTTGCCGTGCTGCCCAAGGCACCGAGCAATTACGACCCGGTTCGCGCCACCCAGCGCGCGCTCGACCGGCGCAATTACGTGCTTCGCGAAATGGCCAAGAACGACTTCATCACCGAGGCGCAGCGCGCCGAGGCGGCGACGACATCGCTGGGCACGA
>JBDSMA010000300.1:0-5159 GCA_039916085.1 Sphingomicrobium sp. | reverse complement strand
GACCTTTACCGCTATGGCTCTTGCCCTCGCCGCCGCGGCCGGCCCGGCCGCCGCGCAGTACACTACTCGGCCGGCCCAATCCTATCCAAGCACGCCACCGTCGAGTGCGCCGGCCCCCGCCAGCCCGGCCGCGGCCGCCGTACCAACTGAGCCGCAACTTTGCCCGACGACCATCAGCAAGGGCGCGCGCAAGCAGTTGATTGCGCTCCAGGCGGCGCTCGACGCCAAGGACGCTGCCGGCTTTGCCGCCGCTGACGGGGTGGCGCGCGCGGCGGCGACGACCCCCGAAGACCGCTGCGTGCTTGCACAGCTTGAATTGAATTTCGCCGGCGGGCGTAGCGATTTTGCCGGTGTCGCCACGGCACTGGAGGCGATTTCGGCGAGCGGTGTCGGCAACCAGGGAAGGCTGCTCGCGCTGACCGACCAGCTTGGCAAATTGCGCTTCAACGCCAAGGATTATGCCGGCGCGGCGGCGGCGTTCGAGCGGGGGATCCGCCTCGCTCCAAACGACGGCGATCAATATATTTTGCTCGGCGAAACCCGCGCCAAGACCGGGCAGATCGATGCCGCGCTCGCGCTCTACCGCAAGGCGATCGCGGTTCAGTCGGCGGCTGGCGGCAAGGTCAAGGAAGATTATCTCAAGCATGCCGTGGCGCTGGCTTACGACAGCAAAAATCCACAGGTGTTCGACCTGGCGCGATCATGGGTCGCGGCGTATCCGACGGCCAAGAACTGGCGCGACGCGCTCAAGATATACGCCGTCCTTGGCGCCAACTCGACGCCCGACCTGCTCGACGTGTACCGACTTCAGCGCGCCACCAATTCGCTTGCCGGAGAAGCCGATTTCGGCCGTTACGCGCAAGCCGCTTTGGCCAAGGGGCTGGTGGGCGAGGCGGTGGCGGTGCTCGATGAGGGCATCGCCTCCAATGCCATTTCGGCGGCCAGTCCGGCGATCAAGTCGATCCGCGCGGAAGGCGCCGGCAAGCTCGCCGCCGACCGTGCTTCGCTGACCGGAGCGGCAACCAAGGCGATGGCCGGGACGCTCGCCAGGCCGGCCCAGGTCACCGCCGATGCGCTCTACGGTTATGGCGATTATGCCAAAGCGGCCACGCTCTATCGCGCCGCGCTGGGCAAGACCGGTGCCGACCCCAGCGAGCTCAACCTGCGCCTTGGTGCGGCGCTGGTCATGTCGGGCGACAAGGCTGGTGCCAAGGCGGCGCTGGACCTGGTCGGCGGGCCGCGGGCTGAAATCGCGAAATTTTGGCTGATCTACCTCGCCCAGCGGCCGTAACGCAGGGGCAGAACGAGTGATGGGGGCGTCGGCGCGGGTCGGCGCCCCTTTTTTATTGGGCGGAGTCGCCTGTCCCGTTAAAGGACGGTTAACCGCTTCCCTCTGTCGCCCGCCCATGCGCGTGAGCAAGTCTCGATCACTGTTTGATCAACCTTTTACAAGGGTGCCCGTAATTGCGTTTCGACGATCGCCTGAAGACGGTTCTCGACAGTCCGGTCGGCGATGCGCGTGACCGGGCGGTGCGCTGGCGTCAGCTGATCGACCTGCTGTCGCGCGCTCGCCCCGACAGCGACCCCGATTTGATCGACCGCGCCATTCAGTCGACTCGCGACGACCGATCGAGTGTCCCCGACACGGTTCGCGCGGCGACCGCCCGGTCGATTGCCGGCCGTCCGCTCGACCCGCGGCTAGTGGCGCTGTTCGCCTCCGATGTGCTGGAGGTGGCGGCGCCGGTACTTGCCGGGGCGACGCTAGACGCGGCAGCGCGCGCCGAAGTTGCCGCCAGCGCGAGCGACGAGGTTCGCCGCTTCTTCTTCGCGCTTGGCGGGCGTGACGCGGTTTCGCTGCCTGCCCCGGAAAACACCGAACTGCTCGACGAGGCGGTTAGCGACCTTGGCGAAGAAGGCCCCATTCCCTCGATCGGCGAAGTCGTCGCACGCATCGAACGGCTGCGTCGCGATCGCGGCGGGGGGATGACTCAGGCTAAGCCGGTCGCAATATCGGCCCCACCAAAACCGGACGTTGCCCTGTTCCGCTGGGAAAGCGATGCGTTGGGCGCGATCGCCTGGGTCGAGGGCGCGCCGCGCGCCGCGCTGATCGGCCGGGCACTGGCCGGTCATCCGGGCGAAGCGTTGCTGGCCGAGGAATGCCGTGACCTGATTTCGCGCCGCGCCCCGTTTGCCGACATGCCGCTGGCCGCGGCCGAGCCGTTCGCCGGGGACTGGCGGGTGTCAGGCGCGCCGGCCTTCGCACCGGGCGACGGGCGGTTCATCGGCTATCGCGGCATGGCCCGGAGAACCGACTTGACCCCCGCCCAGCGCGCCGCCGCGCCGCGCGCCTTCGAAGGCACCGATACGCTCCGCGAGATGATCCACGAGATCAAGACGCCGCTCAACGCGATCATCGGCTTCGCCGAAATCATCGACGGCCAGTATCTCGGCCCGGCCCACCGCCGCTACCGCGAGCGCGCAAGCGAGATCCTTGGCCAGGCGAAGAATTTGCTGGCCGCGATCGAGGACCTCGATTTCGCTGCCAAGCTGCAATCGAGCCGCGGCCAGCCGGGACGAGGCACGGACTTTACCGAGATTTTTCCGCGCATGGCGGAGGAATGGAACGCTTATGGCGCCGGGCGGCGCGTCGACCTTCTGTACAAGCTCAACAGCAAATACGCTCGTTGCGCGCTCGATCCCGCGCTGTCCGAGCGGTTGGTGCGGCGGTTCGTCACCACCATTATCGACCATAGCGGCGCGGGCGAGAGCCTGACGATCGACGTCGGTGCGGTCAACGGCATGTGCGCGGTGGCGGTGGGTCGACCGTCGACCCTGACCGATGTACCCGAAAGTGAACTGTTCGACCTGTCGTTCACAGGACCGGGCGATCAGCAGGTCGGCCTCGGCTTTGCCTTCCGCCTGGTGCGTGGGCTGGCGCGGATCGCTGGTGGCGATCTGCGGGTCGATGGCGATCGCTTCACATTACTGGTGCCGCCGGCCAAGTGACGCCGCTTGCGCGTCGCCCGGAGCGGCGGCTATCGACGGCTCGCGGGTGGGGCCTGTAGCTCAACTGGTTAGAGCTGGCCGCTCATAACGGCTAGGTTGGGGGTTCGAGTCCCTCCGGGCCCACCAGCAATTCGTGCGGGAGAACGCCTTGCTGACCCAATCGCTCACGCTCGACCCAGTCGCCCCCGGCGCCTTTTCCGGCGTTGCCGATCCGCGGTTCGAGGCCAATACTGGAATGTTCGGGGGATGGACCGCGGCATTGTTGCTTCGTGCCGTATGCGATGATCCGCGCGCTGCCGGGACCGCGTCGTCGCTCAGCGTCCATTATGTCGCGCGTATTCCGCCAGGCACGAAGTTGCGGCTGACCGTCGAGGCGCTGGGCGGGTCGGCCTCGGTCAGCCACTGGCGCAGCGAGGTCCGGCTCGAGGACGGAACGCTTGCCGCGAGCGCGGCGGTGATCCTCACTCGGCGCCGCCCGAGCGATGCAGCGTGCGACTGGGCAATGCCCGCGATCGTGCCTCCCGAAAGCTTGGCCTCGAGCCATCCGCCGGGGCCGTTCGGCGCCCAGATCGATGTCCGCGCAATCCACGGCACCCCGCCGTTCGCGCGGCCCGATCTCACGTCGCTGGCGTGGGTGCGCGAAACCTCGGGGCGTGCGGTCGATCCGCTCCAGCTCGCCTTTCTCGCCGATGTCTATGCGCCGCGGGTGTTCCACCTCGGGACCGCGCCGCGCCCGTCGTCGACGCTGACCATGTCGCTGTATTTCCTTGCGTCGGCCGAGGAACTGGCGGCGATCGGCGACGATTTCGTTCTGACCGAGGCGCTCGGCACCCGGATCGAACAGGCGCAAGCGGGCTCGCAGGCGCGGCTGTGGAGCAAAGCAGGCAAATTGCTCGCGACGACCGAGCAATTGTGCTGGTTCCGGTGACGAGAAGGGCGGTCAGGAGTAAGCCGTGAAGTCGATCGATCCTCCTTCGTGGGTCGTCGACGGTCTTTCGCAATCTCTTCGCTTGAGCTCCGCTTGAGCTTCGCTTGCGCTCGGTTGCTCATGCGTGGTCGGGGGTCTCCCCTTTGCAGCCAGCCCCCGGCTGGCTGGTCGGGGAGACAGGATTCGAACCTGCGACCCTCTGCTCCCAAAGCAGACGCGCTACCAGGCTGCGCCACTCCCCGACGCTGAGGGCCCTAGCAGCGGCGCGGGCCGGTTGGAACGCTAATTCGCGTTGGTTTGCGGGGCCGTAGCCGCATTGTTGTTATGCTCGCCGAGCTTGTCCTTGACCTTGCCGCTTTCGCGCTTGACGTCGTGACCGATGTCGGCGGCAACCGCCTGCGCGGTGTTGACGACCGCCGCGGCGCCATTGTCGGCGACGTTCTGGTCATATTGGACGCTCACCTGGCTGTTGTCCTTGTCCTTGGTCACCTGGCAGGCGGCGAGCAGGGCCACGAGCGGGAGGGCAAATATCGCGCGCATTGTCGTTCTCCTTGGGATCGTGATGGGGTCAACGCCGCTTGGCGCGATTCGGGGCCTCGATCCCGCCCGACAGGACGGCCAGCACCGCGGTCCACGCCGCGACGTTCTGCCGCAGCTGGGCGGGGTCGATCTTGTCGAGCGTGTCGTCGGGGGTGTGGTGGTAGTCGAAATAGCGGGTACCGTCCTGGCTAAAGGCGACGCCGGGCGCGCCGGCTTCCAGCAGCGGGCCGAGGTCGGACCCCTCGGCGGCATCGAATTTTCCGGTGACGATGCCAAGCGGGGCGAGGGCGCCGCCAATCATCCGCGCTTCGCCTTCGCGCGCCGGCCCCAGCTTGCTGTCGACTTTCCACACGCGGTCGGCGCCGAAGTCACTCTCCATCACCGCCCAATAAGGCTCTTTGCCGTGGCGGGCGAAATAGTCGCGCGCGCCGAAGCCGCCGACCTCTTCCGCCCCGAACAGGACAATGCGGATGGTGTGGAGCGGTCGACCGGCGTCCATGATGTGCTTGGCGGCGGCGATGGCGATGGCCATGCCGGTGCCGTCGTCGATCGCGCCGGTGCCGTAGTCCCAGCTGTCGAGATGGCCGCCGACCAGGATCGGGGCGAGGCGCGGATCGCGCCCGGGCACGTCGGCGATGACATTGCCCGATTGGGCATGCTCGGCGCGGCGACTTTCGAGCCTGAG
>JBDSMA010000299.1:0-2534 GCA_039916085.1 Sphingomicrobium sp. | reverse complement strand
TATAGCCACGTTCAACCAGATGTTCGGTCATCGCCCGCGCGCCGCCATAATTGTCGACCCCGACCGCGCCCGCCGCGCCATTCTCGCTATGACCGTGGTTGACCAGCACCGCCGGAAGCCCGGGCGGGAGCGCGCCTTCAAGATAGCCGCCGTCGCCTTCGGGCGGCATCACCAGCAGGCCGTCGACCCGCCCGCGCATCGCTCGAATGGCGCTGGCCGTCTCGTGCGGATTGCCGTGCATGTTGCTCAGCAGCAGCTGGAGGCCGGCGGCGTGGGCGACGCGGTCGATGCCGCGCACCAGCTCGCTGAAATATTCGCCAAACAGGTCTGGCAGGACGACGCCGATCGCGTCGCTGCGACGCCGGGTCAGACTGCGCGCGCCCTCATGCGGGACATAATGTAGCAGGCGCGCCGCTTCGGTAATGCGGTCGCGGGTTTCGGGTAGGACATTGGCGTGACCGTTGAGCGCGCGTGAAGCCGAAGCCACCGACACGCCGGCATATTTCGCGACATCGCGAATGGTCACCATCGGCCACCCTCCTGGTCCTACCGGTCATTTCGCCGGTTCGAACCGATGCGGTGTAACCGGTTACATCGCGACTCCGCAAGGGGCGTAGTGTCGTAAAAATGTCACGATTGCAGGAGGATCGCCTCCCCTTCGGGATCGAACAGATGGATGTGCGCCGGATCGGGATCGAGGATGACTTTTTCGCCTTCGTGGATTCCGACAGGTTCGCGCTGCTGCCATACCAGCTCGCTCTCGCCGCGCTCGTCGAGCAGGTGGACGTTGGCGCTGCCGCCGAGCCGTTCGATGAATTGCGCTGTGCGAGTCAGCCCACCCGTCGCTGCCTGATGAAGGTGTTCGGGTCGGATGCCGAGCGTCACCTTGCCCGAGCCAGCGAGGGATTTCGCGCTCGGCGGCAGGGCAATCAGGGCGCCGTCATCGAGCCGCACCGCCGGCCCGTCGCCAGCGCCGACGATTTCGCCTTCGAGGAAGTTCATCTGCGGCGATCCGATGAATCCCGCGACAAAAATGTTGGCCGGGGACGCGTACAGCTCGGCCGGCGTGCCGACTTGCTCGATTTCGCCTGCTCGCATGACGACGATGCGATCGGCCAGCGTCATCGCTTCGACCTGGTCGTGGGTGACATAGATCGTGGTCGTGCCCAGCTGGCGGTGGAGCGAAGCAAATTCGAAGCGCATGCGGACGCGCAGAGCGGCGTCGAGGTTCGACAACGGTTCGTCGAACAGGAAGACGTCCGGCTGGCGGACGATTGCGCGGCCGATCGCGACGCGCTGCCGCTGGCCGCCGGACAGAGCGGCGGGCTTGCGGTCGAGCATTTGCTCGATACCCAGGATCTGTGCGGCGCGATCGACGGCTGCTTCGATTTCGGCCTTGGGCTTTTTGGCTAGCTTCAGCGCGAATGCCATATTCTCGCGCAGGCTGAGGTGCGGGTAGAGCGCGTAACTCTGGAATACCATCGCCACGCCGCGCTTGGCCGGGGGCATTCCATCGACCACCCGCCCGCCGATCGAGATGCTGCCCGAATTCAATTCCTCGAGCCCGGCGATGGCTCGCAGCAACGTCGATTTGCCGCACCCTGACGGCCCGACGATGACGCAATATTCGCCGTTCGCCACGTCCAGGCTAACGCCCTTGAGAACCTCTGTATCGCCGAATGACTTGTGGGCATTGTCAATCGAAACCTGGGCCATGAACGCGTCTCCTCGTGCGCATACGCTAGGCCAGGCGATCGACGCCGGGCAAGCGCCCACCTTCACGCTGTCCGCTGGAACTCCATCCGCCGCGTCGCCGGGTCGGCATCGACCAGCTTGACGCGCAGAGCGTCGCCCGACCGGACCTGGTGGGCACTGATGCGGGTAACGATGGGCAGATCGCACAGCTGCATCCTGACGCCGCGCTCGTCGACGTCGGTGACCACCGCGGCGAAGCTTTCGCCCTCGCGCCCGTCGAGCATGACCGTCTCCGCCAGGTCGATCACCGCGCGGTCGATCTGGTTGGCCCGCGCGTCGGCCTTGGCCATGATCTTTGGAAGTTTCTGGAACGCGTCGGTGACGGCGCCGGGGACCGGCTGCCCGTTGGCGATGGCCAGCGCGCAGCGAACCACATAGCGATCGGCGAGCCGGCGCAGCGGCGCGGTGGCATGGGCATAGGTCGCGGCCATCGCCGAATGCCACGGCACGACACCCTCGGTGAACGGCTGATATGACGCGCCCTGCCCGGCACGGCGGACGGCGAGCATGAAGGCGGCCTGGCGCGAGTCGGACGCCACCAGGCCGCGCTGGTAATCGGCCAGCGTCTGCGCATCCGGCCAGACGAGCCCAAATGCCCTGGCGGTATGGCGCAGCCGCCGGACCGCGCGCTCGTCGGGCTCGGCCATGACCCGGAACAGCCCGGTCTTGTGGCTCAGCATGGCGTCGGCGACGGCCAGGTTGCAGGCCAGCGACAAAGCGGCATTGTCGTCTTCCGATTGAAGGCGCGGGCGGAAACGCAGTTCGTACTGACCATCGCC
>JBDSMA010000298.1:0-3571 GCA_039916085.1 Sphingomicrobium sp. | reverse complement strand
GGCAATTGCTCAGCCAATTGAGGGCGATGGCCGCGCGTTGATCCACCGCGACTGCATCCGCTACGCCTTCGCCTCCGTATCTCCTGGCACGCACCCAGCAACAGGGTCCGTTAAAAGGAGAATCGAGATGACTTTCAAGAAATCCCTGCTGGTGATGGTCGCCGCGGCGCTCGGCGTCGCCGCCGTCCCCGTCGCCGCGCACAACCCGATGGTCGGTGGCGCCGCCATGTATTCGACCAAAAATATCGTTCAGAATGCCGTCAATTCGAAGGACCACACAACGTTGGTCGCCGCGGTCAAGGCCGCCGGGCTGGTCGACACCTTGTCGTCGAGGGGTCCGTTCACCGTGTTTGCCCCGACCAATGCCGCCTTCGCCAAGCTTCCCGCCGGCACGGTCGAGACTTTGGTCAAGCCCGAGAACAAGGCGACACTGACCAATATCCTGACCTATCACGTGGTCGCCGGGCGGATCACCGCCGGTCAGATAGCCAGCATGGCCAAGCGCCATCGCGGCACCGCGACGCTGAAGACGGTGCAGGGCGAATCCTTGCGCTTCCGCAAGGCCGGCCGCGGCTGGCAGGTGATCGACGCCAAGGGTGGCCGCGCCAACATCACGATTGCCAACGTCATGCAGTCGAACGGCGTGATCCACGTCATCGATACCGTATTGATGCCGTAACGGGACAAGCCCTCCACGGTAACGATGCCGTAACGGCGTAGTGGCGGAGGTTTCCCCCTTTCCTCCGCCCGCCCGTTCGGGCTGCGCGCGCGCCGTAACCTTCCGGCGCGCGCGCAGTTTTATGTCGGGAGGAGCGGGCGGCGATTGGGGGAAGCCTGTGTCTGCTTTGGGTGATGGGGTAGACACGCCCCGGCGGCATTGTGTTTCTCCCGGGCCCAAGCTTAAACAGCACGTCATGAAAGACAGTCTCAAATCCACGGGCGCTGTAGGGCTGATCGCCGGCGGTATTGCATCCGCATTTGCCTTAGCCACCTGCTGCGCACTACCCTTTTTCCTGGGAAGCGCGGCACTAGTTTTCGCGCCGATTGCGGTGGCGTCAGAGCCGCACAGCCAGCTTCTTACCGCGATTTCCGTGGTCGGCTTACTTGGCGGTATAGGTGTAGCGGCGCGTGCACCGAAGCATTGCGAGGCAAGCGCAGTTTGCGCGCGCCCTTGGTTCAGATGGAGTATCTTCATTGGCGCGCTGATCGGCCTTGTCCTGCTCGTGCTCGCCAAGGCCTATGCTTAGGCTCGAAAGCACGATCACTTGTCCCAAGTGCGGCGCTCGCACGACCGACAAGATGCCGACGGACGCCTGCCAGTATTTCTACGACTGCCGCTCATGCGGCGCCGTTTTGAAGCCGCTCAGGGGCGACTGCTGCGTTTTCTGTAGCTATGGCGACGTGAAGTGTCCGCCGATGCAGCAGGGGCAAGGCTGCTGCTAATCTGTTCGTGGCTCCGATTGATACCAGCGCGCCGAGGCAACCACTGACCAGATCGCCTCGACGACTCCAAACGGCCATGCACCCTGCAAGAATCCATAGGCCGAACCCAAGGCGCAAGCGAAAGCGAACCCGAGTATCCACCAGCGGGAACGCCGCTCCATTGCGTAGCAAACCAGCATGAGGGTAACGGCAACAAGGCCAAACCACGAAAGTCTATCCACGAGGTTGTTAATGGCTGCGCTTCCCACGGTCCGCAATGGGTCGAAAGCGGACTTCGGATAGTTGGCCGTTTGAAGCGGGCGGCGGGACGCGCTACATCGGGCTGATGTACACCACCGAACTGAGCAAGACCGTCACCGCCATCGAGGCGCCCGAGGACCCCGCGCTGCTCGAAGCGTTCGAGGCGCGGGTTGCGGCGGACGAATTCATTGAGCCCAAGGACTGGATGCCCGAGGCCTATCGCAAGACATTGGTGCGGCAGATTTCGCAGCACGCGCATAGTGAGATCGTCGGCATGCTGCCCGAGGGCAACTGGATCACGCGGGCGCCGTCGCTGCGGCGCAAGGCGATCCTGCTAGCCAAGGTGCAGGACGAAGCGGGGCATGGGCTGTATCTATACTGCGCCGCCGAGACGCTGGGGACCTCGCGGGAGCAGATGATCGACGCGCTGCATTCGGGTCGCGCCAAATATTCGACCATCTTCAACTATCCGACTTTGACCTGGGCCGACATCGGCGCGATCGGCTGGCTGGTCGACGGCGCGGCGATCATGAACCAGGTGCCGCTGCAGCGGACGTCCTATGGCCCTTATGCCCGGGCGATGGTCCGGGTGTGCAAGGAGGAAAGCTTCCACCAGCGCCAGGGCTATGAGATCATGATCGCGCTGGCGGGTGGCACCGACGCGCAGAACAGGATGGCGCAGGACGCGCTCAACCGCTGGTGGTGGCCTTCGCTGATGATGTTCGGCCCGCCCGACGACAATAGCCCCAACACCGAGCGCTAGATGCGCTGGCGGATCAAGCGCGACACCAATGACGAGCTTCGCCAGAAATTCGTCGATATCACCGTGCCCCAGGCGGAGTTTCTGGGACTCACTGTGCCCGACGCCGACCTGATGTGGAACGAGGCCAAGGATGGCTTTGATTTCGGCGACATCGACTGGGAGGAATTCTATGCCGTGGTCCGCGGCGAGGGTCCGGTCGCGCTGGAGCGGATGGAAGCGCGGCGCAAGGCATGGGACGACGGCGCCTGGGTGCGCGATGCCGCGGCGGCACATGAGGCCAAGCGCGCGGCGCGGGCGGCGGCATGAGTGGCGGACATGACTGGCCGCTGTGGGAAGTGTTCGTCCGTTCCAAGGGCGGCCTTAATCATCGCCATGTCGGCAGCGTTCATGCTCCTGACGCGGAGCTCGCGCTCAGGCACGCGCGCGACACCTACACCAGGCGGCTAGAGGGCATCAGCCTGTGGGTCGTGCCGTCGGCGTCGATCACCGCGAGTGACCCGGCCCAGGCCGGCGAACTGTTCGAACCGGCCGAAGACAAGGTCTATCGCCACCCGACCTTCTACGACATTCCCGACGTGGTGAAGCATATCTGATGCCTTCCCTGCCGGTGATCGAGAAAGACCAGGTGCGGCACGCGGGCAATGCGCCCGATGGCGGGGCATTCGACGCGGCGGCGCTGGCCAGCGCCGATCCGCCGTTGTTCGATTATTACTGCCGGCTGGGCGACGATGCGCTGATCCTCGGGCAGCGCTTAAGCGAATGGTGCGGCCATGCGCCGGCGCTCGAGGTTGACCTCAGCCTCGCCAATATCGCACTCGACCTGATCGGGCAGGCGACGCACTTCCTCAGCCTGGCCGGTGACGCCGACCGCCTCGCCTTCCACCGCGACGTGCTCGACTGGAAGAATGCCTGGCTGGTCGAGCAGCCCAATGGCGATTTCGCGCGGACCATGGCGCGGCAATTGCTGTTCTCGACCTGGCAGCACATGCTTTACCAGCGGCTGACGACGTCGAGCGACGCGGGCATCGCCGCGGTTGCCGCCAAGGCGGTCAAGGAAGTCGCTTATCACCGTGAACTGGCGGCCGACTGGGTCGTGCGGCTGGGCGACGGGACCGAGGAGAGTTC
>JBDSMA010000297.1:0-2611 GCA_039916085.1 Sphingomicrobium sp. | reverse complement strand
GGGGTAGTCCGCGCCGATCGGGGCGAATTGAATATGGCTATCGCCGACTTCTCGCGCGCAATCGTGTTGAACCCGGAATACGCGGAGAGCTACTACAACCGCGGCATAGCTAAGCGACGCATTGGCGACGCGGAGGGTGCCAAGGTCGATCGAGCCCGGGCTGCAGAACTCGATCCGAAGTACAAAAAGTGAGCTTGTCGCCCCTACTGTGAACATTCACGCTGTCGGGCTTGCCCTCATTCTTCTTCGCGCCAACGTGTGATCCAAACCTAACACTGCTGCGCAAGTTGGGGCGCAAAGCCAGGTGACACGCATCGGTCATGATCCGGCATCGCTGGATTTCACGCGCAGGCTCGAAGTAAGGGGAGAGACGGTTTGCCGCTAGTGTCCGCTTTGGGTCGAAAGCGGACATTCCGCCCCAATCCACATCAGCCCGGCACTCCCTAAACGGAACCCGCATGATGACCTTACTTGGCCAGCAACTGAACCGCCAAGTCGAGCTTGCCTATCAATTGACCGGATTCAGGTACGCGCTCGACATCCCGCTGCAGGCGTTGACCTAGACCAAAAGCCGTGCCGACGCGGTCCCCGCGTAGCTAGCGCGCCCCGAACCCACTCAGCATCGTGCGCATCGTCTTGAACGCGATCAACACGTCGAGCCAGGGTGAGAAATATTTGATGTAGAAGAAGTCGTACTGAAGCTTCTCGTGAATCTCGTCGACCGCCGCGACATGGCCCTGGTTGACCTGCGCCCAGCCCGAAATCCCCGGCTTCACGACGTGGCGGTAGCGGTAAAAGGGGATTTCCCCGGTGTACCAGCTGGACAACACCGCCGCCTCCGGGCGCGGGCCGATCCAGCTCATCTCGCCCTTCAATATGTTGAATATCTGCGGCAGCTCGTCGATCCGGGTTTGGCGGAGGAAGGCGCCGAACCGTGTGATGCGCGCGTCGCCGGCGCTGGTCATCGCCGCCTCGCGGCCCTCGTCGGTATCGTGCAGCTCCATGGTGCGGAACTTGTAGATGGTGATCGGCCGGCCGCGCCGCCCGACGCGGCTCTGGCGGAACAGCGCCGGTCCCTTGCTGTCGAGCCGGATGGCAATCGCGACCAGCGCCATCAACGGCCCCGCCACGGGCAGGATCGCGACCGCGAACAGCCAGTCGGCCAGGGTCTTGATGTGGACATAGCCGCGCACCGGCACCAGGCTGCCGAAGCTGTTTTCCGAGATATGGGCGATGCGCACGCGCCCGGTCATCGATTCGTAGAGCTGCTTGACCTGATAGACGACGCGCCCCTCGATCGCCGCGTCGGCGAGCAGCGCTTCCCATTCGGGCGGCAGGCCGGCCGAGAAATCGGCGACGATCGCATCGCAGCCGTCAGCCTCCATGAGCGTTGGCGAGCGCATCGTCCACCAGTCGACCCGGTCGATCGAGTCGAGCAGCGCAACCTCACCCAGCGGGACCACGGCGATCCGCGGCCGCAGCCGGCGCTGGACGACGAAATAAAGGCCGTAGGCCCACAGCAAGTGGACGATGAAGCCGATCAACACGGCGACACGGTCGTAGGGCAAACGGGCCATCAGCATGGCGGTCACCACCATTCCGTGCGCGACCGCGATCGACGGCAACAGGATCACCCCGGCGCGCGTTCCCGGATAGGTCTGGATCGCGACCCGCATCCAGAAGGCGATGATCACCGCCGCGGCATTGGCGACGACCGACGCCATGGTCGACGGCTGGTTGAACGACTCTGGCGACAGGAACCAGTAACGCAACGCCAGTGGCACAAGCGGCACCAGGATGAGCGCCCCGACCGCCGCGAAGCGTAGCCGAGTGACGATCGATCGGCCGGCGCGGGCCGTGGCGGGCGGATTGTGAAGCATCGCGCGCTACAACGCCCAGCGATCGACCCCGGGGTCAAGCACCACGTCGCGCCAGATGCCCTTGAGATCGGCGACCGTCCCGCCTGGCGCGACGAGCCGCTCGATCCGCTCCGCGTCGAAGCTGCGATACTGGTTGTGGGCGACCGCGCCGACAATCAGGTCGAACCGCCCGCCGTCGGGCTCGATCAAACGAATGCCCAGTTCGCGCTTAGCCTCCAGGTGGTCGGCCAGCGGGTCGGCGACGCTCACCTTATGACCAAGATCGACGAGCCGCGCGACGAGGTCCGCGACCTTGCTGTTGCGAAGGTCGGGGACGTCTTCCTTGAAGGTCAGCCCGAGCACCAGCGCGCTGCCCGGCTTGCCGCCGCGCCGGGCGTGCAAGGCATCGGCGACCCACGCGCCCATGCCGTCGTTGATCCGCCGGCCGGATAATATGACGTGCGGCTCATGCCCGGCGGCCTGGGCCGCGTGGGCGAGATAATAAGGATCGACACCGATGCAGTGGCCGCCGACCAGCCCCGGCTCGAACGCCAGGAAATTCCATTTGGTGCGCGCCGCGGCAAGCACGTCGCCCATCGCCAGCCCCATCGTCGAAAAAATCTGCGCGACCTCGTTCATGAAGGCGATGTTGATATCGCGCTGGGCGTTCTCGATCACCTTGGCCGCCTCCGCCGCGCGGATCGATGCCGCCCGGAACACGCCCGCCGACGTGATCGCGCCATAAACTTGCG
>JBDSMA010000296.1:0-2547 GCA_039916085.1 Sphingomicrobium sp. | reverse complement strand
TTCTTCACGTTGCCGATCTCGCGCAGCATGTTCAACGCAGCTTCGTTGGCCCCGCCATGGGCCGGACCCCACAGGCAGGCGATGCCCGCCGCGACGCAGGCGAACGGGTTGGCGCCCGACGATCCCGCCAGGCGCACGGTCGAGGTCGAGGCGTTCTGCTCATGGTCGGCGTGGAGGATGAAAATCTTGTCCATCGCTTTTTCGATGATCGGATTGATCTCATAGGGCTCGGCCGGGACGCCGAATGTCATGCGCAGGAAGTTGCCGGTGTAGCTCAGCTCGTTCTGGGGAAAGAGGAACGGCTGGCCGATCGAATATTTGAAAGCCATCGCCGCCAGCGTCGGCATCTTGGCGATCAGCCGGTGGGAAGCGATCAACCGCTGCTGCGGATCGGTGATGTCGGTCGAGTCGTGGTAAAAGCTGCTCAGCGCCCCGACCACGCCGCACATGATGGCCATCGGGTGGGCATCGCGCCGGAACCCGCGGAAAAAGGTCGCCAATTGCTCATGGACCATCGTGTGGCGGGTGATGGTGTAGCTGAATTCCGCAAGCTCGTCGGCGCTCGGCAAGTCGCCGTGGAGCAAAAGGTAGGACACCTCCATGAAGGTCGATTGCTCGGCCAGCTGATCGATCGGGAAGCCGCGGTGGAGCAAGATGCCCTGGTCGCCGTCGATGTAGGTGATCGCGCTCTGGCACGAAGCGGTTGAGGTATAGCCCGGATCGTAAGTGAACATCCCGGTGTCGGCGTAGAATTTGCGGATGTCGACCACGTCCGGCCCGACCGATCCGGGCAGGGTGGGGAGGGGATAATCCTTGCCGCCGGCGCTGAAAGTGACAGTTTTGTCGGTCATGCATTGGGCTCCAGCATCTGATCGGCGATCCGCCCGAGGCTCTCGTCGCGTCCCAACAGGATCAGCACGTCGAATATGCCCGGTGAAGTCGTCCTGCCCGTCAGTGCCGCACGGAGCGGCTGGGCGAGCTTGCCTAGCTTAACTCCGGCCTGCTCGGCAACCTCCCGCACTGCAGCATCGGTCGAATCATGACTCCAGTCGCCCAGTGCTGAAAGCGCGGTATGCGCCTTCGACAGCAGCGCCCGCGCCTCGCTATCGAGCAATGCCCCGGCCTTGTCGTCTATCGCCAGCGGACGGCGGTCGAACAGGAAGGCGGCGCCATGCGTTAGCGCGTTGAGATCGTGTGCCCGGGCCTTCAATTCAGGCATCGCTTTGGTCAGCAGGTCGAGTGCCGCGCCATCGGCGCCCAGCTTCGCCGCGATCAGCCCGGCCAGCCGCTCGTCGTCGGCCTCGCGGATGTAGTGACCGTTGAGGTTTTCGAGCTTCTTCCAGTCAAACCGCGACGGACTCTTGCCGACATGGTCGAGGTCGAACCACTGAATGGCCTGATCCATGGCGATATATTCGTCATCGCCGTGTCCCCATCCGAGGCGCAGCAGGTAATTGGCCAAGGCTTCGGGCAGGATGCCCAGTTCGTCGCGATAGGCATCGACGCCCAACGCACCGTGGCGCTTGCTGAGCTTGGCGCCGTCGGGCCCGTGGATCAGTGGGACGTGGGCGTAGATCGGCTCCTTCCAGGCAAGGCCGCGGATCAGCGCCAACTGTCGAAACGCATTGTTCAAATGATCGTCGCCGCGGATGACGTGAGTCACGCCCATGTCATGGTCATCGACCACTACCGCCAGCATGTAGGTCGGGGTGCCGTCGGAGCGGAGGATGACGAAATCGTCGATCTCGGCGTTGGCCACCGTGACCCGCCCCTGGACCAGGTCCTGGATCACCGTCTCGCCTGCAGTCGGGCTCTTGACCCGGATGACGAACGCTTTGCCCTCCTCGTCCGCGCCGGGCGCGCGGTCGCGCCATTCGCTGGTGATGCGGAACGGCTTGCGCGCCGCCTGCGCCTCGGCCCGCCGCGCGCTCAGCTCTTCGGGCGTCAGGAAGCAGCGATAGGCGTGTCCGCTCTCGAGCAATTGGGCAGCGACCTCGGCGTGCCGGGCGGAGCGCTCGAACTGCAACACCGGCGGGGCATCGCCTTCCAGCCCAAGCCAGGACAAACCATCGAGAATGGCGTCGATGGCCGGCTGGGTCGATCGCGCCCGGTCGGTATCCTCGATCCGCAGCAGATATTGCCCTTCGTGGTGGCGCGCGAACAGCCAGTTGAACAGCGCCGTCCGCGCCCCGCCGATATGGAGGTAGCCGGTCGGGGAGGGGGCGAACCGGGTCACCACGCCCTCGATTTTCTTGCTGGCGCTGGTCATATTGTCGCTTGCGCTAGGGCGCGCTTTCCTTTTGTCTGCTTGCTGCCGATGAACGAGGTGAGCGCCCCTACCATAGAGGTCGCGCCGCTGGAACCGGCGCATCGGCGCATCTCGCCCATTTTTCCAGCCATGCTTGCGCGCCTCGAAACCTTCCTCGAGACCGAGCGCGGACAACTACCGCTGTGGCTGGTTGTCGCATTTGGCGGCGGCATAGCCGGCTGGTTCTGGCTAGGCGACTCCCGCCAGTGGATCGCGTTGATCCTGTTGGGGTTGGCAGC
>JBDSMA010000295.1:0-1503 GCA_039916085.1 Sphingomicrobium sp. | reverse complement strand
CATCGAATTGTTCACCGACGAAGGCATCGGCACGATGATTTGCCAAAGGGAGACCAGGCCATGACCTCGAAAGCGCAGCGCCAGCGAATGATCGCCGACTGGCTTCGCGGCGGCCGGGTCGGGAGTCAGGAGGAGCTCGTCGGGCGGCTCGGCCTTGCCGGAATCGCCGCGACCCAGGCGACGGTCAGCCGCGACCTCGACGAGCTTGGCGCGATCAAGCTGAAGCGCGATGGGTCGATCCGCTATTTGCTGCCCGAGGAGGTCGACGACAAATATGCCGCGGCCAAGCTCGACCGATTGCTGGCCGAATGGGTGATGGACATCGTCCCGGCCGGTCCGTTGCTGGTGCTCAGAACTCCGCCTGGGTCGGCCAATCTGGTCGCGAACGCGCTTGATTCGGCGGCCCTGCTGGAAATCGCCGGAACCATTGCCGGCGACGACACCATTTTCGTCGCTCTTGCCGACGGCTGCGACCCGGGGATGCTGGCGCGCCAGTTGGCCGAGCGCCGCGCTAGCGCTTGACCCCTCCGTCCTGCTCGTGCGTTTGGGCGTCGAGAAGGAGCGAAGCGATGATCAGGGGACTAAGCGTTGTGGCCGTCATGGCGTTGGCGGCGAGCGGGTGCGACAAGCCGGCCGAACCCGCGGCCCAGGCCCCCAAGGTGGCCGTCCGCAGCCCCGACCAAGACCGATTGTTCAAGATGAGCGAACTGGACCGGGCGATTGGCCTTAAGCGCGCGATCTATGAATCGGGATCGACGTGCAAACGGGTGACCGAAACCCGCTTTATCGGGCCGTACAAGAACATGGATATGTGGGCGGTGCGATGCGCCGACAAGCGCGACTGGGCATTGTTCATCGGCGCTGACAACAGCGTCCAGGTGCGGTTGTGCAAGGATACGGAGGCGGTCGGCCTGCCGTCGTGCAAACTCGACAAAACGGCAGCGAAACCGCCCGCCAGCTAGGCTAGTCGCACTTGCGGGTGATCTTGAGTTCGCCCGCGGCCGACATTTCCTTGACCTCGACGCAGGCGCCCTTGCGGACTTCCTCACGCCAGCTGCCATCGGCGTTGGTCACGCGATTGCCCTTGGGCACGCGCTTGCCGTCCTTGAGCTCGTAGCTCCAGTTCTTGGGGGTGCCTTGATCCTGCCCGGACGCCTGGGCCATGGCCGCCGACGCGGCGCTCGCCGCGAACGCGACAACTCCAGCGATCAATACGGTCTTGAACAGGCGGCGCATGCGAATCACTCCTTCGAACCGCTCCCTTCTACCTATGACGAGGTGAACCGGGGCTTACGAAAGACGAAACGATAGCGCACGGCCATATAGTCGGTGAGCGGCCGGGAAGTCTGGGACCGAAGTGGGAGCGGCTTAGCCCTGGCGCGCCTTGAACCGGCGGTTGGTCTTGTTGATGACGTAGGTCCGCCCGCGACGGCGAATCACCCGGCAATCGCGATGGCGCGACTTCAGCGACTTCAGGGAATTGCGAATCTTCATGGCCGGGAT
>JBDSMA010000294.1:0-22501 GCA_039916085.1 Sphingomicrobium sp. | reverse complement strand
CGGCAGCCGGTCGGACCCTTGATGGCGAGTCGGCCCTCGCCCTCGGCCAGCGGCTGTCCGGCGGGATCGAGCACCGCAGCCTGATAGCCGGAGACCGCGCGGCCGGTACTTCCAGGGCGAATCGCGGCGCCGCTTTCCGATATGAAGATGTGCATCAACTCGGTCGCGCCGAGGCCGTCGACGATGGCAATGCCGGTGCGGTCGAGCCAAGCGCGCCAGATCGATTCGGGCAGATGCTCGCCGGCGCTGAGGCAGTAGCGCAGCGTCTTGAGCGCGGCGTCGAGGCCGGGATCGCCGAGCATCGCCTTATAGGCCGTGGGCGCGGTGGCGAGGTGGGTGACGCCGTGCGCCGCAATCGCTTCGAGCATCGTCGCCGGGCTGCTCGGCTCGATCGTCGCCGTCGCTGCGCCGGCGCGCAGCGGGAACAGCAAAGTCGCGCCGAGGCCGAAGGTGAAGGCGATCGGGGCCGAGGTGAGGACGATGTCCCCTTGCTTCATCGCGAAATGCGTAGCGGCGAACGTGTCGCACGGGCTGAGCATGTCGCGGTGAAAGTGGACGCAGCCCTTGGGCACGCCGGTCGTGCCGCTGGTAAAGGCGATCAGCGCGGGGTCGGTGGCGGCGGTGTCGGCGGGCGCGAGGGGCGCCACGGCGGCGCAGCGGGTCTCGAGCGCGCCGTGGCCATGGTCGCCGTCATATTTGACCAGATGCTTGACGAAATGCGTCTGCTCCAACGCCTGGCGGAAGTCGCCGATGAAGCGGCTGTCGACCAGCGCGTGGCTGATTTCGGCGCGGTCGATGACGGTGGCGATTTCGCCTGGGCGAAGCAAGGGCATGGTGGTGACCGCCACCCCGCCAGCCTTGAGCACGCCGAGCCAGGCGGCGAACAAAGTGAAGCCGTTGGAGCCGCGCAGCAGTACCCGGTTGCCGGGGATCAGTCCCTCTTCCTCGACTAGCAAGCGGGCGATGCGGCCGGAAAAATCGTCGAGCCGAGCATAGGTCCAACGGCCGTGGGCATTGACCACCGCCAGCGCATCCGGCGCGCCGCCTTTGAGCAACTCGGTGGCGGCGTTGAGGCGGTCGGGATAATCGAGTGGCAGGAAGTCGGGCAGCGCGTCGGGCGGCGGCAAGCGGTCGTCGACGAAGCGGTCGCGCATCAGTCCTCGACCACCGCCGTCGCCTCGATCTCGACCACCGCCGAGCTGTTGACCAGGCCCTTGACCTCGACCAGCGCGATCGCCGGGTAATGGTCCCCCATGACCGATTTCCACACCCCAGCGAGTTCGTCGCGGCGGGCGCGATATTGGTCGCGATCGGTGACATAGATGGTCAGGCGGACGATGTGCCGGGGTTCGGCACCGTCCTCGGCGAGGATGGTGGCGATGTTCCTCAACGCCTGGCCGAACTGCACTTCGAACAGGTGCGACGTGACGATTTCCTGCTCGTTCCAGCCGATCACCCCGGCGGTGAAGATCATCCGCCCGCGCGCGCTGACACCGTTCGAATAGCCCTTGGGTCGCGGCCAGCCGGGGGGGTGGAGGCTTTTCATGATCTGAGTCCTTTGAGGAGGTCGCGGGCTATGACCAGACGCTGTACCTCGCTGGCGCCTTCATAGATGCGTAATGCCCTGATTTCACGGTATAATTCTTCGACCTTGGCGCCTTTTGTCACACCCAGCCCGCCGTGGAGCTGGAGCGCCATGTCGATGACTTTCTGCGCTTCCTCGGTGGCGTGGAGTTTGGCCATTGCGGCGAAGCGGCGGTTGTCGCGCTTTTGCGTGTCCTGCGTCCAGGCGGCGCGGGCGATAAGCAAGGCCGAGGCGTCGACGCGGGTTGCCATCTCGGCGAGGGTCGCCTGGGTCACGGCATTGTCGGCGAGCGTGGCATCGCCGAGCTTGCGCGTGGTCGTAAATGCCAACGCCTCGTCGAGCGCGCGCCGCGCGAAGCCGAGCGCGGCGGCGGCGACGGTGACCCGGAACAAGGTCAGCACCTGCATCGCGATTTTGAACCCGTCGCCGGGCGCGCCGATCAGCGCCGAGGCGGGCAGGCGGACGCCATCGAGGCGCAGGCGGGCGAGCGGGTGCGGGGCGATGACGTGGATCCGCTCGGCGACGCTGAGACCGGCGGTGGGGACCGGCAGGATGAACGCGCTGAGGCCCTTGGCGCCGTCGTCGGACGTGCGCGCGAACAAAGTGATGACGTCGGCGATGGTGCCGTTGGAGATATAGGTCTTGTCGCCATCGACGACCCATTCGTCCCCGTCGCGGACGGCGCGGGTGGCGATGTTGGCGGCGTCGGAGCCGGTGTCGGGTTCGGTCAAGGCGAAGGCTGCAATCGCGCTGCCCGCGGCAACCCCGGGCAGCCAGTCGGCGCGCTGCTCGGCGTCACCCGCGAGGCTGATGGCGCCCGAGCCCAATCCCTGCATGGCGAAGGCGAAATCTGCCAGGCCCGAAGCGCGGGCGAGGGTGGCGCGGGCGATCGCCAGGCTTCGCACATCAGGCGCGCGGGCACCGGTCGCGACGGTAAGCTTGAGCAACCCGGCCTCGCCGAGGTTATGGACCAGCGTGCGGCAGGCGGCATCGACGTCGTCGGTATGGACGTCGCCCAAGTGATGCGCGCACCATAACTCGATACGCGCGGCAAGGGTCCGGTGGCGCGGTTCGAAGAAGGGCCAGTCTAGCCAATCAGTCACCCTTGAACTCCGGCGTCTTCTTGGCCGCGAACGCTTCGTAGGCGCGGGTGAAGTCGCCCGTCGCCATGCAGATCGCCTGGGCCTGTGCCTCCATCTCCAGCGCGGTGTCGATCGCCACCGCCCATTCCATGTCGAGCTGACGCTTGGTCATGGCATGGGCGAAGGCCGGGCCGTGGGCGATGGTGCGGGCCAGCGTGTCAGCCTCGTGGGCAAGCATCTCGGCATCGACGACGCGGGCAAAGAAGCCCCAGGCGAGGCCTTCATCGGCGCTCATGCCGCGGCCCGAGAAGAGCAGGTCGGCGGCGCGGCCGTGGCCGATCAGGCGCGGCAATATGGCGCAGGCGCCCATGTCCGCCCCGGCAAGCCCGACGCGGGTGAACAGGAATGCAGTGCGCGCTTCGTGCGTGGCAAGGCGAAGGTCGCTGGCCATGGCCAGAATCGCCCCGGCGCCGGCGCACACGCCGTCGACCGCGGCGATAATCGGTTGCGGGCAGGCGCGCATCGCCCGGACCAGGTCGCCGGTCATGCGGGTGAATGCGAGCAATTCGGGCATCGCCATTTTGGTCAGCGGGCCGATAATCTCATGGACGTCGCCGCCCGAGCAGAAATTGCCACCTGACCCGGCGATGACGACGGCGCGGACATCGGGCGTGACGACCAGCGCGCGAAACGCATCGCGCAGCTCGGCATAACTGTCGAACGTCAGCGGGTTCTTCTTGTCCGGCCGGTCGAGGGTGATGGTGGCGACACCGTCGGCGAATTTCCAGCGAAAGTGGGTCGGTGCAAAGTCAGCCGGGTTCATGCGCTGGTCCCGCCATCGAGGGTCAGGCAAGCGCCGTTGATCGATCGGCTGTCGGGGCGGCACAGGAAGAGGATCGCGGCGGCGACCTCGTCGGCGGTGACCAACCGGCCGTTAGCGTTGAGGTTCGCCAACATATCGCGCGATTCGTCGAGTGTGCGCTTGGTCGCGCGGGCAATTCGTTCGGCGCTGTCGTCGACCATCGGCGTATCGACGAACGCCGGGCAAATGGCGTTGACGGTCATCGGCGACTTGGCGAATTCCAAAGCCAGGCTGCGCACCAGGCCGACTGCGCCATGTTTCGATGCGACATAGGGGGCGGCATAAGCGCCGCCACGCAAGCCTGCGACCGAGGCGACGATGATCAGGCGCTTGTCGTCGCCTTCGAGCAGGTCGGGGATGGCGAGCTGCGCCCCGTCGAACAGAGCCGTCAGGTTGGTTGCGATGATTTGGTCGAAGGTGGCCCGAGGCGTGCGCAGGAACGGCCCGCTGTCGGCGATGCCGGCGTTGAGGATGACATAATCGAATAAGCCATTGGCGACGCGCGCCGCGGCGAAGGCGGCGTCCATCGCCGCGCGGTCGGTAACATCGCACGGAATGACGGTGCCGCCCGACGTCAGGGCTACGGCCTCAAGCGCCTCGCGCCGGCGGCCGAGCAGCGAGACGTTGGCGCCTTCGTTGGCCAGCCAGTTGGCGGCGGCAGCGCCGATTCCGCTGCCCGCGCCGGTGACCAGCGCATGTTTTCCATTTGCCCAGCCCAATTTCTACTCCCTGTTCCGCTCGGAGCTTGGCCGAAGCGCCGGATGGTGGCAAGCGAGGCGCAAGGAGAGCGCTTCCGATGAAGACCCGTGCCGCAGTTGCGTTTGAAGCGAGCAAGCCGCTGGAGATCGTCGAACTCGACCTCGAAGGACCTCGTGCCGGCGAAGTGCTGGTCGAGATCATGGCGACCGGCATTTGCCACACCGACGCCTATACGCTCGATGGGTTGGACAGCGAGGGCATTTTCCCCAGCATCCTCGGCCATGAAGGGGCGGGTATCGTGCGCGAAGTCGGGGCGGGGGTGATCTCGGTCAACCCGGGCGACCATGTCATCCCGCTCTACACGCCCGAATGCCGTCAGTGTAAATCGTGCCTGTCCGGCAAGACCAATCTTTGCACCGCGATCCGCGCCACCCAGGGCAAGGGGGTGATGCCCGACGGGACCAGCCGGTTCAGTTACCGCGGCCAACCAGTCTATCATTATATGGGCTGCTCGACTTTCTCGAACTTCACGGTGCTGCCCGAGATCGCAGTGGCGAAAATCAATCCCGCCGCGCCGTTCGACAAGGCCTGCTACATTGGCTGCGGGGTGACCACCGGGGTCGGCGCGGTGGTCAATACGGCGAAAGTCCAGCTGGGCGACAATGTCGTCGTGTTCGGACTGGGCGGGATCGGCCTCAACGTCATCCAGGGCGCGCGCATGGCCGGCGCCGACCGCATCGTCGGGGTCGACATCAATCCTGGCAAGGAACAATGGGGCCGCCGCTTCGGGATGACCGACTTCGTCAATCCGAAGGAAGTGCCGGACGTCGTCGCTACGCTGGTCGAGATGCTCGATGGCGGCGCCGACTATAGCTTCGACTGCACCGGCAATACCGATGTCATGCGTCAGGCCCTGGAATGCTGCCACCGTGGCTGGGGCACCAGCATCGTCATCGGCGTCGCCGAGGCCGGCAGGGAAATCGCGACCCGGCCGTTCCAGCTGGTCACCGGCCGTAACTGGCGCGGCACCGCCTTCGGCGGCGCCCGCGGCCGCACCGACGTGCCGAAAATCGTCGATTGGTATCTCAAGGGCAAGATCGAGATCGACCCGATGATCACGCATGTGTTGAGCCTTGAGGACATCAACCGCGGCTTCGAGCTGATGCACAACGGCGAGAGCATCCGCAGCGTCGTCGTCTATTAAGGAGGAAGAACAATGTTCAGCCATGTGATGGTCGGGTCGAACGACCTCGATCGCTCGAAGCAATTTTATGATGGGCTGTTCGGCAAGCCAGGACAGCAAGACGACAAGGGCCGGCTGAGCTATGGCCGCAAGGGCGCGGTGTTCATGGTTACCTCGCCGATTGACGGGCAGCCGGCGGGCCACGGCAACGGATCGACCATCGGCTTCTATTTCGACAGCCCGGAAGAAGTCGACGCGTGGCACATGAGGGGAATCGCCGCCGGTGGCGCGCCGATCGAGGATCCGCCCGGCATCCGCAGCAACGCCTTCGGCGCGCTCTACCTCGCCTATCTGCGCGACCCCGACGGCAACAAGCTTTGCGCGCTGCACCGAGTTTCGCAGGAGTGACGCTGGATACGGTCAGCGAGGTCAGGAGTCACGGCGGGGTGCAGGGCGTCTATCGCCACGCCTCCGCCGCGACCCACACCGACATGGTGTTTTCCCTGTTCTTGCCGCCGCAGCCGGAGAAGGGCGAGCCGCTGCCGGTGCTGTGGTATTTGAGCGGGCTGACCTGCACCCACGCCAACGTTACCGAGAAGGGTGAGTATCGCGCCGCCTGCGCCAAAGCGGGTGTGATCTTCATCGCCCCCGACACGTCCCCGCGCGGGCCAGACGTGCCCGATGACCCCGAAGGTCTGTGGGACTTTGGCCAGGGCGCTGGCTTTTACCTCGATGCGACCGAGGAGCCGTGGGCGCGGCATTTCAACATGGCGACCTATTTGGCCGAGGAACTGCCCGCGCTGGTCGCCGAGCATTTTCCGGCCGATATTCGAAGTCAGGGTATCACCGGCCATTCGATGGGCGGGCACGGCGCGCTGACGCTGGCGCTCAAGCATCCCGGGCGGTTCCGCAGCGTCTCGGCGTTCGCGCCGATCGTCGCGCCGCGTCAGGTGCCGTGGGGGCGCAAGGCGCTGAGGCACTATCTCGGCGAGGACGAAGCGGCGTGGCGGCTCCATGATTCGGTCGCGCTGATCGAGGACGGCGCGCGGCTCGACGAGCTGCTGATCGATATCGGCGAGGCGGATCCTTTCCTTGAAAAGGAATTGCGGCCCGACCTGCTGGAGGCGGCGTGCAAGGCGGCCGGCATCCCGCTGACGCTGCGGCACCAGCCGGGGTATGACCACAGCTATTATTTCATCTCGACCTTCCTCGCCGACCATGTCGAGTGGCATGCCGAACGATTGCGTCGCTAGGCCAATCGAGGCGTTGCTTGCGCGCCCGAAACCCTGTGCTAAGACTCGGCAATCGGGGCGAATTTTCATAACGACAGAGTAGGGGCGGGTTTGGCTGTTCATCGTTCGCGCACCGGGCGCCTGCTTGCCTTGGTGCTGATTGGCACCGGCCTAGCGCCCCTCGCTGCGGCGCCGGTCGCGGCGCAGGCATCGCGCACCGGTTTCGCCGCCGTGACGCGGATTGTCATGATCGCTGAAAGCCAGGATCAGAGCATTTTCGCGATCACCATCAGTCCCCGCGCGGGGAGCTATTCCGCCGATTCGTCCGATCCCAGCCGCCCGGCGTTGATGTTGATGCGGGCGACTCGCGCGGTGGAGGTCGCGGCGCGATTCGACTATCGCGGATTTGTTCGCTCGCTCGACCTGCAGCCGACCGACACCGGCATGGCATTGCGCTTCACCACCACGTCGCCGGGCAAGGTGGTGGTCGAACCAAGCGGCGCGGATCGGCTGCTTGTGACGGTCCGTAAACTGACTGGCGGCGAGGCGGTCGGCAGTCGGCCGGTGGCGTCACAAAACGACGTCGTCGTGCCGACCACCCAGCTGCCCCAGGCCTATGACCCGCTGCCTGGCGAGGACGGCTATGAACTGGTGATGCTGAAATATGCCGATGTCAGCGAGATCGTCGGCCTGTTGACCGACGGCGTAACGGTCAAGCCCAACAACATCTTCATCCGCCGCGAACCGGGGTTCGGCTCGGTCGGGCAAAATACGACCACGACGTACAGTTCAAGCCAGGGCACGCCGACGCAGGAAGAAACGCCGCTCGGTCAGTCGGTCGACAGCAGCCTGGCGATCGACCGCCGCCTGAACGCCATCTGGATCAAGGGAAGCCCCGACCGGATTGCCCGAATCAAGGCGCAGATCGCCCTGATCGATATCCCGGTCGACAGCGTCATCCTGGAAACCCAATTCGTCGAACTGACCGAGCAGGGCGCGCGCAATCTTGGCATCGACTTCGCCAATTCGAGCGGCCAGATCGCCGTGGGCACGATCACCCGCGGGGGCTACAACCCGTTCGGGGTCAACCCGCGCAGCTTCCTGCCGAGCGTCACGTTGCAGGCTGCGATCTACGCCCAGATTCAGAAAGGCGAAGGCAAGATCCTGTCCAAGCCGCGGATCGCCGCGCAAAGCGGCTCGACCGCCAAGATCATCACCGGCGACGCGCTGCCAATCCTCACTTCGATCACCTTGTCGGGCGTCAACGGCGTCTCCCAGCAGGTACAATATGTGAACGTCGGCGTGACCCTGCAAATCGCGCCGCGAGTCAGCCCAGACGGGTTCGTGACCAGTCATATCTACGGCGTGGTGTCGTCGGTCACCGGCTATAGCCAGGGCTATCCGACGATCAGCCAGCGCGAGGCCGAAACTTCGGCATCGGTGCGCGATGGCGAGACCTTCGTGATCGGCGGCCTGACTCAGGAAAATACGCTGACGTCCAGATCCAAGGTCCCGCTGCTCGGCGACATTCCATTGCTCGGCCAGGCGTTCCGGGTTGAGAAATCAACCCGCAGCCGGACTGAATTGTACATCGTCATCACCCCGCACATCGTGCGCCATCGGCGGTTCGAGGACTTGAATCCCGATGGCTCGGCACCGTCCGATGTCACCGGCCTGACGACGCCGGTCGCGGTGCCGCCGCCGGTGCCGCCGCCACTGCCAGTGCAATAAACCGGAAGTCGATGCGCCCGGTGGCTTACCCGCTAAGCGTCCGTTACTTGGCGTCGTCTTCCCGACATAACACGTGGCCATCCCGCAACGGGACGAAAATATCTCCGGAAAATAACTCTTGCCTATTGACGGCTCCGAAACGGTCAGTAGCTTCTTGTTACACGCCGGGGGGACACGGTTTAACTATCTGAAATAGCAGGACGGTTTAAGCTAATTTACCCCGCAATGTGCGTGACCAATCGTGCCGAAGATTCGTCAACCAAAGGGGTATCACCATGATGAAATTAACTCGTACCAAGGCAGTTCTTGCCGGCCTGGCCGCGACCGCGCTGGCGGCGCCGGTTCTCGCCAACAACAGCTGGAGCACCTACCACTGGCTCCACACCACGCCTGAACTCACGGTTCAGCTCGGCGACAATGTCGACAGCCGCTGGGACGCCTATCTTGCGGGAGCGAACGCCGACTGGAACGCGTCGGCGGTGATCAATTCTCCGCTCGTTGCCGGAAGCACCAACCCGAAGAACTGCCGCGCTGTTGCGGGCACGATTCAGGTCTGCAACTCGACCTACGGTTCGACCGGCTGGCTGGGCATCGCCAGCATCTCGCTCTCGGGTGGGCATATCAGCCAGGGCACGACCAAGCTGAACGACACCTATTTCAACACTGCCAGCTACAACACGCCTGCATGGCGTCGCATGGTCACTTGCCAGGAAGTCGGCCATGATTACGGCCTTGCGCATCAGGACGAGACCTTCACCAATTACAATCTCGGCACCTGCATGGATTATACCAACGCGCCCGCCGGCGGGACGGTCAATGGGGTCGCCTACGGCCCGTCGAACGAGCATCCGAACACGCACGATTACGATCAGCTAAACACAATCTACTCGCACTTCGATGCCGTGATGAGCACCGTGTTCGCGCGTGGCGCCGGCTCGGCTCCGGCCGACATCGGTGATACTCCGGCGACGTGGGGCAAGGCCATCCACTTCACCGCCGACGGCCGCCCCGACGTCTACCAGCGCATCGACGGTCCCGGCCAACAGACGATTACCCACGTCTTGTGGGCAATCGGCGAAGGCCCGCGCGGCCGCTAATCGGCGCGACCACTGGCGCTCAACAAGAAGGGGCCTGGTTCGCCGGGCCCCTTTTTCGTGACGGTCGGCGATTGCCCACGGGGCCGCTGCGTCGCACAAGCAACCCATGAACGACATCGAACCCTGGGCGAGCGAGGCGCTGCGCATCGGCGCCGGCCTTGCCGCGGGCGCGCTGGTGGGGATCGAACGCGGCTGGAAACTGAAAAGCGAACAGCCGGGGACACGCGTCGCCGGGGTGCGCACCTTCACCCTGCTCGGCCTGGCCGGGGCGATCGCGGGCTTGATTGGCTCGCGCGGCCAGCCCTTCGTTGCCGGGAGCATCGCGGCGGGCGCGACGGCCCTGCTGACCATCGCACACTCGAAAGCGCTTGCCGCACGGCAAGACGCGACCAGTGCCATTGCCGCGCTGGTCGTGCTCGCGGTCGGCTTTCTCGCCGGATCGGGCAGCGCCGGGTTGGCGATTGCCTGCGCCGCGGTGACGGTATTGGTGCTTGCCCTGCGCGACGAACTGCACGGCTTCGTCGGGCGGATGGACGAGGCCGACGTCAAGGCGCTGGCCCGCTTCGCGGTCATCGCGCTGGGCGTGTTGCCGTTCCTGCCCGACGCCAACTTCGGTCCCTATGGCGCGTGGAACCCGTCGCGATTGTGGTGGGTGGTCGTACTGGTCACCGGCTTTTCGTTCATCGGCTATGTCGGCAACCGATTGTTCGGGGCGCGTAATGGGACCATCGCCACGGCGTTGATCGGCGGGGCCTATTCGTCGACCGCGGTAACTCAGTCCCTGGCCCAGCGGCTCGGATCGAAAGACGCGGGCGGGGCGGAAGCGGCCGGCATCGCCCTTGCCACCGGCGTCATGTATTTGCGCGTGATCGTTCTTGTCGGGGTGCTCGCGCCGCGCCTGCTGTGGCCGTTCCTGCTGGTTATCGCACCGCCACTGCTGGTTGCCTGGGTGGCGGGCTGGTGGCTGTACCGCAAGGCGCCGCGGCACCAGGGGCCGAGCCCGCCGGGCAACCCGATCGCGCTGCTGCCGGCGCTTGGCTTCCTGGCCTTCGTCGCGGTCGCCGCGGTGATCGCGCGCTGGGCCGAGGGGCGGTTCGGCGAACAGGGCATTGCGCTGTTGCTGCTGATCATGGGATCGATGGACGTCGACGTGGCGATCGTCACTGCCGGCGGCTTGCCCGATGCCGCGATCACCGCGACTCTCGCCGCGCTGGCGCTGGGGGGGACGGCCCTGGCCAACATGACGGTCAAGCTGGGCATCACGATGGCCTATGCCCGGGGCAAAAGCGTGAGCGCGGCGTTAGCGCTGGGCGCGAGCATGGTCGCGCTTGCGGTGAGCCTGGTGGTCGGGTGGATGCGACTGTAGGCGCGGAGTGAAATCAGCCGAACGAGGTCAGGGCCATCGCCGCCACCGCGACCGTCATGGCGACCGTCGCCGCCCAGCCGATCAGCCGCAGCGGCAGCCCGGCGGTGAACTTGCCCATCGCCTTGCGCGACGAGACGATGATCATCAGCGCGGCCATCAGCGGAACGGCGACTACGCCATTGAGCACCGCGCTCCAGAACAAGGCGCGGATCGGGTCGAGCGACGACCAGTCAATGACTACCCCGGTCAGCGTCGACAAAGCGATGACGGCGTAAAAGCCGCGTGCCTCGAACGGGCGGAACTCGAGACCGCTGCGCCAGCCGCGTGCTTCGCTAACCGCGAACGCGCTCGACCCGGCGAGGACCGGGACGGCCAGCAGACCGGTGCCGATGATACCCAGCGCGAACAGGAAGAAAGCGAAATTACCGGCGATCGGGCGAAGCGCCTCGGCGGCGTCGGCGGCAGTCGTGATATTGGTGTGGCCCGAAGCATTGAGTGTAGCGGCGGTCGCGATCATGATCGCCAGCGCGACCAGGTTCGACGCGGCCATTCCGACGATCGTGTCGAAGCGGATGCGGCCGAGCTCGGCGGGGGCTTCGGAAGGCGACTGAATCAAGGGATGCGACTGGGGATGGTCGCGGATTTCCTCAACCTCCTGTGAACTTTGCCAGAAGAACAGGTACGGGCTGATGGTCGTCCCGAACAACGCGACGATGACAGTTACCGCGGGCGCGCCGTCGACCCGCGGAACGAACAGCCCGACCGCCACCGCGCTCCAGTCGATGCGCACCGCCATCAGCACCGCAACATAAGCGAGCAACGCCAGCGTCAGCCATTTGAGGAAGTGCGCGTAGCGGTGGTAGGGGACGAATAATTGCAGCGACATCGTCAGGAGCGCGAAGCCGACGGTCCAAATATGGCTGCCGAAGCCCGTCAGCAGCTCGACCGACGCGCCCATCGCGGCGAGATCCGCGCCGATGTTGATGGTGTTGGCGATCAGCAACAAGCCGACCAGCAGGCTGACCGCCCAGCGCGGGAACTGCCGCGCCATATTGCCCGCCAGCCCCAAGCCGGTAACCCGCCCGATCCGCGCACAGGCGAGCTGGATCGCGGCCATCAGTGGGAAGGTCAGGACCATCGTCCACAACAGCCCGAAGCCATAAGCCGCGCCGGCCTGCGAATAGGTCGCGATTCCGCTGGGATCGTCGTCCGCGGCGCCGGTGACCAGTCCCGGGCCAAGCTCGCCCAGCAGCAGCGCGGGATGGAATTTGTCGGGGGTCGGCGGAGCGGCCGGTTCGTCGAGCATGGCGGAACCCTATGGCCTTTCACCGATGGCTGGTGACCCCTACGGGATTCGAACCCGTATTTCAGCCGTGAAAGGGCCGCGTCCTAACCCTTAGACGAAGGGGCCACACGAGGTGCCGGGCGCGGTTAGGGGATGGACGCCAAACGGTCAAGCACGGGCGGCGTCGTCAAGGTGCATTTCGGCCGCATTGCCACCGTTCCATTCGTCTCGCTTGATCGTGCCGGCCAGCCACCAGCGGGCATCGGCGGGCGAGGACAGCAGCGCCTGGCCGAGCAGCGTATCGGCGGCGCGAAAGGCGATCAGCTTGAACGACTTGCCGTCGTCGCCGATCGCGACGCCACGGACATGGCCGTTGCCGACGATCGAAACCTTGATCAGCCGCGCCGGGCCGGCGGCGACGCGCGGACTTGGCCAGCCGGCGCCATAGGGGCCAGCGAGGTCGAGCGCATCGCACAATGGGCCGGACACGCCGCCAGGGGCGAGCAGCGCGTCGAGAGTCAAAGCGCGACCGCCGCGCGCTTCCGCGACCGGGCCGGCCAGCCGGTCATTGAGATAATCGGCGAGGGCGGCGACGCCGCCCGGCGCGACAGTGACGCCCGCCGCCATCGCGTGGCCGCCGCCGGCGACGAGCAGGCCATGATCCTTGGCGGCGAGTATTGCCGCGCCCAGATCGACGCCGTTGATCGAACGGCCCGAACCCTTGCCAATGCCGTCGTCTTCCTCGGCGATGACGATCGCGGGGCGGCCGAAGCGCTCCTTCAACCGGCTGGCGACGATGCCGACCACCCCGGGATGCCAGCCGATCCCCGAGACAATGATCAACGGTGCCTCGGCCTGCGCTTCCGCCGCGGCGGTAGCCTGTTCGGCAACCAGCATCTCGATCGCCCGGCGCTCTTCGTTCAACCGGTCGAGCTCGGCGGCGATGGTCCGCGCCTCTTCGGGGTCGTCGGTGGTCAGCAGGCGGACGCCAAGGTCGGACTTGCCGACCCGACCGCCGGCATTGATCCGGGGCCCGAGGGCGAAGCCGAGGTCGCGGCACGACGGCGCCTTGACCAGCCGCGCCGCCTCGGCCAGCGCGACCAGGCCGATGTTCTTGCCGCCGGCCATGACCTTCAGGCCCTGCGTGACGAAGGCGCGGTTGAGGGATTTCAACTTGGCGACATCAGCGACGGTGCCGAGCGCGACGAGGTCTATCAGGTCGATGATCTGAGGCTCTGACCGGTCGCCGACGAAGCGCCCGCGTTGCCTCAACTCGCGCAGCACCGCCACGCCGAGGATGAACGCCATGCCGACCGCGGCGAGGTGGCCATGGGCGGCGCCCTCGGCGCTTTCATCGAGGCGGTTGGGGTTGACCATGGCGAACGCAGCGGGAAGCTGAGTGGCGCATTGGTGATGGTCGCAGACGATGACCTCGAGCCCGGCCGCCGCGGCCTGGTCCAGCGCGTCGAACGCCTGGGCACCGCAATCGACGGTGATCGCCAGGCTGGCGCCGCGCTCCCGCAGCTCGACCAGCGCCTTGCCGCTGGGGCCATAGCCTTCCATCAGCCGGTCGGGGATGTAGACCATCGGTTCGATGCCCAGCCGGCGGAGCAGCAGCGTGAGCAACGCCGCAGAGGTCGCGCCATCGACGTCATAGTCGCCGAAGATGGCGATGGTCTCGCCGCCCACGACCGCGTCGGCGATGCGCGCGGCGGCCTTGTCCATGTCGACGAAGACCGAGGGGTCGGGCAGGAAATCGCGCAGGGTCGGCGTGCGGTGGCGGGCAAGATCGGCGGCATCGACCCCGCGCCCGAGCAGCAGCTGATCGGTCAGGTCGGCGCCTAGATCGTCGCCGCCCTGCCTGCGCCAGCGCCACGGCTGGCCGCTGACCGAGGCCGACACGCCGCAGGCGAAGGCTTCCTGGTTCATGACCCCAGCCTAACCGTCATTGCGAGCGAAGCGAAGCAATCCAGCGGTTTGTTGGGCTAGATCGACGCGTCGCATCGCTCCTCGCCATGACGCAAAGATCAAGCGACGCCCGTGCGGTGCTCGCCGGTAATGCGGCGAACGGTGCCCGAGCTGGCGCGCATGACGATCGATTCGGTTGTCAGGCAATCGCCCTTGCGCCGCTTGACCCCGCGCAGCAACGACCCGTCGGTGACGCCGGTGGCGGCGAAGATGCAGTCGCCGTGGGCCATGTCTTCAAGGCTGTAGATACGGTCTAGATCCTCGATCCCCCAGCGGCGCGCGCGGGCGCGCTCGTCGTCGTTGCGGAACAGCAGGCGGCCCTGCATCTGGCCGCCGACACAGCGCAGCGCGGCGGCGGCGAGGACCCCCTCCGGCGCCCCGCCCGAACCCAAATAGATGTCGACGGTGGTGTCGGGATCGGTGGTGGCGATAACTCCGGCGACGTCGCCGTCGGGGATCAGCATGATGCCGCAGCCGAGGCCGCGCAGCTCGGCGATGATCCGGGCGTGGCGCGGCCGGTCAAGGACGCAGGCGATGATCTCGTTCGGCTTGACCCCCTTGGCCGCGGCGAGCGCCTTGATGTTATCGGTGGCCGAGCGGGCGATGTCGATGGTGCCCTCGGGATAGCCCGGGCCGATGGCGATCTTGTCCATGTAGACATCGGGCGCGTTGAGCAGTCCGCCCTGCTCGGCGATGGCGAGGACGGCGAGCGCGTTTGGCCCGGCCTTGGCGGTGATGGTGGTGCCTTCCAGGGGATCGAGCGCGATGTCGATCTTGGGCCCGCTGCCCTGCGCGGAGCCGACCCTTTCCCCGATGTAGAGCATCGGCGCCTCGTCGCGCTCGCCCTCGCCGATCACCACGGTGCCGTCCATCGGCAGCTCGTTCAAGGCGGCGCGCATCGCCTCGACCGCGGCGGCGTCGGCGGCCTTTTCATCGCCGCGCCCGATCAGCGCCGAGGCAGCAATTGCCGCGGCCTCGGTCACGCGGACCATTTCGAGCACCAGGACACGATCAAGGACGGATGAGGCGATGACCATGGAAACTCCGATGCCGGATTGATGCCGAGCCGATAGGGTTGTGCCGAGCCCCGCGCAACC
Organism: Sphingomicrobium sp.; assembly: GCA_039916085.1. GTDB lineage: Bacteria > Pseudomonadota > Alphaproteobacteria > Sphingomonadales > Sphingomonadaceae > Sphingomicrobium. Next base: position 7,314 of record JBDSMA010000294.1, on the reverse strand, counting down.
CGGAGCTTGCGGCTAGCCGGCCGTTTTTTTGCCCGCCGGGGCGGCCTTTTCGAGCGCCTTGATCTGTGAATCGAGGGCCGCGCCGTCTTTCATCACGTCGGGCAACAACTTCATCATCTCGGGGAACATGGCAAACGCGCCGCGCAGCACGTCGGGCTCGAACCATAATCCAACCATTTCCTGGCCGTAGGCCGCGCCGGTCGGCGTGGCGAGGAACGCATCAATCTCGGCGATCTGGGCAGCGGTGAAACGGCGCGCCAGGGCCCGGGCCATGCCATCGCGAAACTTGGGTTCGGCGATGGCGCCGATCTTGACGAACGTCTGCCCCATGAAGGCGCGGACGGCCGCAAGCTTCGCGTCAAAATTGGGATCCTTCGCGCCAAGGCTCCGGCGGAAGGGAATAGTGCTTGGCGGATTGCCCTTCTTGGTCTTCGTCAGGGTCGGCGACAAAGCGGCGAAATCGGCCTCGCTCATGTCCAGTCCGCGATCGATCATCCCGTCGACAAAGTGGGTCATGGCCTTGGAATAAGCGCCGGTGGGAAACATCGTCTGGACCGCGCCACGGGCCGCCGCCATTCGCACCGGGTCCGGCTCGGGACCGGCGGGGAAAAATTTGTCGAAGATCTGGTTCATCATCGCCACCGCGGCCATCGGATCGACCGGCGGCGACTTTTCGGCCGGTTTGCTTGCCGGCGGTCGCGTAACCGGCCGCCGCGGTTTTTGTGTTGGCGAAGCGGTGGCAGTCGCAAGCGCGACCAAAAACGTCAAAACCATGATGATATCCCCTGTCCCGGAGGAATTTTATGGGCAGGGCCGGCGGCTGGCAATGGCCGGCGGGCATTTTCTCCTCGCTGAACGGACGGAGCTTCACGCTTCGTCGGCGTCCGCCTCATGGTCGAGGATGTGGCGGTCGATTCGAACCGCACGGGTACCGAGGCGGGTTTCGTGGAGGAAGATGGCGAATCCGCCGGCTGTCGCGGCCATGGCGGCGATGAACAACAGCGCGACCGCGGTGCCGATCGGGTAGCCGGTGAGAGAGGCTACGAACAGCAGGATCACGACCGCCGAGATCAAGAGCGCGGCGAGCACCGTCAGGAAGATCGCCTGGTTGACGACCTTGATCCGCCGGTCGAGCATTCGCACCTCGCTGATCAGCCGGTCATGTTCGACCCCGCGCGCCTTGAGGATCCTGGGTTCGAGCTCGCGCGCCCGGTCGATAATCCGAGCCAGCCGCCCGGCGCAGACGCTAAGGAAGCCGCCAAGTCCGGCGAGCAGGAACACCGGCGCGATGGCCAATTGGATGATCTGCGCCAGATGCAGCAGCTCGAACGACGGTGCGAAGACAGCGGGCGCGATCACGGCCTTTCGTTACTCGCCATCGGGTTCGCGTTCGCAGCTGGCGATTTCGAGCAACAGCAGACCCGACACGACGAAGCTGATCGCGAATACCCAGGCAAAGCTGGCAATCATCTGGTCGGTCGGGCCGAACAAGGTGACGATCAGGGTCGAGATGGACAGGCCGGCGAGCATCACCGCGCCGAGCGCGAAATCGGTCCCGGCGGCGATGCCAAGCCACTGGCGCACCGATCCGTGCGCGCGAAAAGCAGTGACCGTGAGGATGGCGGCGCGGATCAGCAGCCAGGCGGTGACGATGGTAATTGTCGGCAGGAAATGGGCGACTGGGTTGAGCACGAGGAGCAGCCCGGCGAGCGTCGTAGCTGTCCCGGCGAGCATGGCGAGCAACTTCGTTTCGTGCCGCTGAGTAGCCGCGGCAATTTCCACCAGCCCGGCGGCAAGCAGGAGATACCCGATCACCTGATTGCCGCGCAGACGATCGATGAACGGCAGGATCGCGGTACCGGCGCTGAGCAGGATTATCACGATTCCCGCCGCCATGATGATGTTGGCGCGGGTCGAAGCGGGGCGGGCTGGGGCAGGGGTCACGAACCGACCCTAGCAGAGTGTGGGGGTCGTCACCACGTTCGGCGAAGGCTTGGGCGGCTAGCGGTCGTAGGCAGGGAGCGACAGGCCGCGGGCAATCGCCGCGCCGCGAAGCGCGAAACCGGCGAGGCCGCCGACCAGCGCGGCGAGGGCTGGCGGGGCGCCGGCGAGGCTGAGGATCACGAACAATCCCGAGGCCAATGCGGCGGCGGTGACGTAGAGCTCGGGCCGCATCAGGATCGACGGTTGATTGGCCAGCACGTCGCGGATGATCCCGCCGACGCAGGCGGTCATTACCCCCATTGCGAACGCCGGGACCGGGGCGACGCTGTAATTGAGCGCCTTGGCCGCGCCATAGGTTGAGTAAGCCGCCAGCCCGACGGCATCGAACCACAGCAACGACTTGCCGGCAAAGGCATTGCGCGAAAAAATCCACACCGCGAGCGCGGCGGCGATGCAAATCAGCAAGGTGGCGTTGACATGTACCCAGAACACCGGCGCGCCGATCAGAAGGTCGCGAACAGTGCCGCCGCCGACCCCGGTAACGACGGCGAAGAAGATGAAGGTGACCAGCGTCTGCTTCTTTTCTGCCGCGACCAGGGCGCCAGACACGGCAAATACCGCAATGCCAAGATAGTCGAGCAGGACGAGGGCGTCGGGCGGAAGGATCGGGGGCGGGGACATGATTGGCCGTCATTGCGAGGAACGACATGACGAAGCAATCCATTCTCGCGCTGTTACGGATTGCTTCGCTCCGCTCGCAATGACGGGTATGAGGGAAAGATGACCGATACCACCGACACCTCAGCCGCCCTCCCCGGCCTCGACGACTGGCAGCATTGGGCGCTGGTCATGGCGCGGGCCAATGAGATGGTGATGGCGGCGTGGGCCGATAACCTTGGCAAAGCGGGCGCGATGCCGGGCCTCGGCCTTGCCCCCGCGGCCAATACCGGCGACCCGATGCAGTGGATGAGCGCCGGAGCCGAGGCGTGGGCCAAGGGGCTCGAGGCGTGGGGCCAAATGATCGGCCAGGCGACTGAGGCCAGCGCGGCGCGCGACCGCCGTTTCGCCTCCCCCGAGTGGAAGGAAAACCCGATCTTCGATACCGTTCGCCAGGGCTATCTGGCGATTTCCGACCGGCTACTCGGCACGGTCGAGGAGATTGACGGGCTCGACGAGGCGGCGCGCAGCCGGTTGCGCTTCGCCACCAAAGGCTTTGTGGACGCGATGAGCCCGGCCAATTTCATGGCCACCAATCCCGAAGTGATGAAGCGAACGTTCGACAGCAAGGGCGAAAATCTGCTCGCCGGGCTGAAGAACATGCTTGGCGACATTTCGCGCGGTCAGGTGACGCAGAGCCGCGAGGGTGCGTTCGAACTGGGCCGCAACCTCGCGGTCACCCCGGGCAAAGTGATCCACGAGACGCGGCTGTACCAGCTGATCCAGTATGCGCCGACAACCGAGACGGTGCTGAAGACGCCACTGGTGGTGTTCCCGCCGTGGATCAACCGCTTCTACATCCTCGACCTCACGCCCGAGAAAAGCTTCGTCAAATGGACCGTCGACCAAGGCGTCAGCCTGTTCATGGTCAGCTGGAAATCGGCGGATGCGAGCATCGCTGACGTGACGATGGACGATTATGTCGCGGCGCAGATCGATGCCATCGACGTGATCCGCAGTCTGCTCGGCGTCGAGGCGGTGCACACGATTGGCTATTGCGTCGCGGGTACGACGCTGGCCGCGAGCCTCGCTTATTTGGCGGCACGGAAGGAGGCGGACAAGGTCGCCAGCGTGACCTTCTTTACCGCCCAGGTCGATTTCGAGGAGGCCGGCGACCTGTTGCTGTTCCTTGGCGACGACACCATGGCGACCCTCGACAAACTGACCGCCGACACCGGCGTGCTCGATGGACGGGTGATGGCGGCGACGTTCAACCTGCTGCGCGGACGCGACCTCATCTGGAACTATGTCGTCAACAATTATCTGATGGGCAACGACCCGCCGCCGTTCGACCTGCTCCACTGGAACGGCGACGTCACCAACCTGCCCGGCGGCTGGCACCGCGACTATCTCGAGCGGCTGTACCGCCAGAACCTGCTGGTCGAGCCCGGTGGCATATCGATCGCCGGCGTGCCGATCGACCTCGGCCTGATCGACACGCCTGCCTATATCCAGGCGGGGCGCGAGGACCATATCGCCCCCAGCCCGAGCGTGTGGAAGCTGATGCATATCCTCAAGGGGCCGAGGCGCTTCGTGCTCGCCGGATCGGGGCATATCGCCGGGGTCGTGAACCCCCCGGCGGCCGGCAAGTATCAATATTGGACCAACGACGGCGACTCGGCCCCGGCCGACCTCGATGCGTTCATCGACGGGGCGACCGAGCATAAGGGCAGCTGGTGGCCCGACTGGATCGAATGGCTGAGAGCGAAAGCGCCGGAGACGGTCAAGCCCGTCGGCGCGCGGGTTCCGGGAAAAGGCAGACTAAAGACAATCGAGGATGCGCCAGGGCGCTACGTCCGGACGCGCTGATCAGTCGCCCAGCCGCTTGACCAGCAAGTCGAACACCGCCGGGTGGAGCGGCTGGTCGAATTCGACCCCGACATTCCATTCCTTGACCCAACACACCCGGCCGTGGATCGCCTCAAGCCCGGGAACGCGCAACCACAAACTCTCGTCCTGCTGGACGCGGATCGGGGGCGCGATATTGCAGCCCTGCGGCGACAGATCGATCAGCTCGACGGGGTAGCGGCAATCGCCGTGGCGGCGGAATTCGGCCTCGCAGCCCAACGGTACGCGATCCGCCTGGCGCGGTGTTTCGTCGTTCATTGTTGTCCCCCCCTGTGCAAAGACTGGCGTATGATACGCGGGCCGTTGATACGCAGGCCGTGGACGGTGGTTACTGCTCGTAGCGCCAGTTATGCTTCTTGCCCTGGCCGATCCACGCAATCGCGGTGGCGATCCGCTTGGCCCGAGTCTCGTCACGCTTGGCGCCGTTGATCCAGTCGATATATTCGCGGCGGTGGCTCGGAGCGAAAGCATCGAAATGCGATCGCGCGGCCGGGTTGCCGGTGAGTGCGTCGGTGAAAGCCGGATGAAGCTCGGCCGCGGGTTTGGCGGACGCCCTTGGCTGGCGCGGCGCCGGCGCCGAAGCGGCAAGGCGCGCGGCTTCGGCAATCAGGGCATCGAGGTCGGATGGAAGATCCTCGAGCGCCGTGATTTTGCCCAACTGCCCCATCGCTCCGGCCTTGGCATTGCCGTCGCATATTTCCCCGCCGCGCCAGAAATTGAGCGCGGCATGAGCTTTGAACGCGGCGGTGATGAGCAGGATGGCGCCGCCGCGCGTGTAAGCCGGCATGCCCCATTTGAGCGCTTCTTCGACGTCGGGAATGACGGCGTGGACGCGTGCCCGGACATGAGCGAGGATCGGCTGCGCGAAGGGTTGCGATTTAACAATATAGGCGTCGATCCGGGGATCGCGGGTCACAATATGCCGCCACCGATCGACAGGCGGATGATCGCAACGACGATGACGAACAGGTTCAGATTGCGGCCGGTTGTGCCCGCCCCTAACGCGCCGATTCCCGCGCCGATCAGCGCCAGCGGAATGATCAGCCAGTTGGCCCATCCGAGCAAAGGCACGAACGCCAGCGCGGCGAGTAGCAGCGCGACGAAACCAATAATGACCGAGACCAGGTTCAACATGGCCGACAATCTAGGCGGCTCTGATCATTCCGGCAACGGCATCCGCCATTTTCGGATCGAACCGCTGACATAGAGGCCAAGCGCCAGCCAGATAGCGCCGAACGCGATGGCATGAGCAGTGGTGAAATGCTCCCCATAAACCGCGACGGCGAGCAGGAACTGGAGGGTCGGGGCGATGAACTGGAGCATGCCGACGGTCGAGTAATTGAGCCGCCGCGCGGCCTCGGTGAACAGCAACAGCGGGGTGGTCGATAGAATGCCCGAAGCGGCCAGCAGCGCCAGCTCGCCCGGCCCCGCGCCAAGCACCGCGCGGCCGGAGCCGAGGCCAAGCGCGAGCCAGCCAAGCGCGAGCGGGAACAGCAACATCGTCTCGACCGTCAGGCCGGTCACCGAATCGGCGGCGACGCGCTTCCTCAGCAGGCCGTAAAGCGAGAAGCTGAAGCACAGGGTCAGGCTGATCCACAAAGTGTCGAGCGCGCCCGCGATCAGTACCGACACGCCCGCCCCGGCCAGCGCAACCGCTGCCCACTGCACCCGCGACAACCGCTCGGACAGGAGGAAGCGGCCGAGCAGAATGTTGGCCAGCGGGTTGAGATAGTAACCGAGGCTCCCGGCGAGGATGTGCCCCGAGTTGATGGCATAGACGTAAAGCAGCCAATTGACCGCGATCAGCGTCGCGGTCGTCAACAGCAGGCGAAAGCTGTTCGGCGTGGCGATCGCCTTGCGCACTGCGCGCCAACCGCCGGTCAGGCTGACCCCCACCGCCAGAAAGAGCATCGACCAGACGATGCGGTGAGCGACGATATCGACCGGCGAGACGTCGCCGAGCAGCTTGAAATAAACTGGCAGGAAGCCCCACATGGCGTAAGCCGTCAGGCCGCAGGCGACGCCGATCCGGGCGCGCCGGTGAGCGGCCGCGGCGGCGGGATCGCCATGCGGTGGGAGGGCGTTCATCGAGCGCGTCGCTAGCGGGCGACAACCGCAAGTCAAGGCGGATGCTTAACCAGCCGTTAGTTGCATGCGGTGGCATTGGCTGGCACCCTCGACAGGTGCGCGGCGTGGAAATTCGAAAAAGGGTTACAAGGTGCGCATGATGCGCTCGATTGCTGCACTGGGACTGCTGGCGGCGGCATTGTCGGGCTGCGTGCCGAAAACGAGGACGGGGCCAAGGCCGATGGTCGTGGTCGAGGCGGACTCGAAGTCGCGCGTCTGGCAGGGGGTTGCAAGCGCGCCGGACCGCTCGCGCATCGATCGGGTAGCGGCGGCATGGACCGCCGGCCTCGCCGAAGCGCACAGCTTCCGCGATGCGATTGCGGAGGAAGGCCTGCTCTTGAAGCCGGGCGCCGCGCTGGTTCGACCAGATCCGACCCCCGGTAGCTATCGCTGCCGCCTCGTCACCCTTGGCCGCGACCTCAAGAAAGGCCCGGCATTCGAGCGATTCAAGCCGTTCTTCTGTTATATCGGGGTCGAAGGGGACTTGTTCACCATCGTCAAGCAGACAGGCAGCCAGCGGCCCGCCGGGCGGCTGTGGGAAGACGATGTCGCGACTCGGCTGGTATTTCTTGGCACGCTCGCGCTTGGCAACGAGGAGGAAGCGCGCGGCTATGGCGACGATCCCAGGCGCGACATGGCCGGCCTGTTCGAGCGGGTCGCGCCGTTCCGCTGGCGGCT
>JBDSMA010000293.1:0-3227 GCA_039916085.1 Sphingomicrobium sp. | reverse complement strand
AGCCGCGCTTTGTCAGCGGCGCGCGCTGGCCAGCGTTATCGGCGAGGCGTGGCGGATCCCGTGCAGCCAGCTGCCCCGCGTGCCCATCGAGAATATGGGCACGAAATGACCGCCGCCGCTGCTGCTGGCGTCGATCACCGTCGGCTCGGTCGCGTCGAGCATCGCATAATCGGCCCCGACCCGCGCCATCAGCACCGCGTGGGCGCCAAGCCGCGGGTGGCGGCCGACGCTGATGTACAGGTCGTCGCGGGGAAAGCCGGCGGCGGCCAGCGCCTGCATCTCGACGATGGCGATGTCCTCGCCGTCGCCGCGGCCCCGGCGCAGCGTGTCGCCGGCCGGCTCCCAATAATCGGATACGCCCAAGGTCTCGAGGTCGGTGGCCAGGCGCACGCGGTGCTCGACGATGCTCTTGACCCGGGCCAGCTGGGCCTGGCGCGGCAGGCCGGTTAGCTTGGCGGCAATCGCCAGCACCGCCGGGTCATCGCGGTCGGCGGCGGAGACGCGGCGGAATCGCACGTCGTACAGGGTCACGCCGGCGGCAAGTGTCGCGGTGCCCATCGCGTCCGGTCCGCCGGGCGGCGCTAGGCGACGGGCGGTAACGACGATCACGTCGGAGGTAGCCGCCTCCGCCGGGAGCGGTGCGAGCGGGTCGCCCGGTCCGGCGGCGAGGGCGGGCAAAACCGCGAAAGCCGCAGACACGGTCAAGAACAACAATCGGGCGGCCGTCCTGATCATGCGTTTCCCTTTGGTCAAAGCCAAGAAACAGTGATGACGCGGCAAGGGAAGCGGTTAATGCGAGTAAACGAAAAGTAAACAGCGGATCGTTGCTTCAACGACACAATCATTCCGGAACTACTATAGTTCCGGATTTAGCGATGACAGGGTCCATGTACGGCTTTTACTCGCAGTCTATCTCCTGCGCTTCGGGACTCTCCATCCGGACTTGGCAATCCGATCGCCCTGAAATTCATATCCTTCGTCGTCCGCCGGCCGAGGATCAATTCTTGAAATTTTCGAGTCCCTGGACATTGCCTTTGGTCGACGGGTTGGCGGCGATTGTCTTCTTCTTTTCTGACTTGGGCTTGCGGGCTTCCTTGTTCGATTTCTTCTGCCCCTTGGCCATGATCGCATCCTCCGTGGGGCGGGATGCCCCCGCCAGCAACGCTACACCCAAGCGGCGGGCGAAGGAAACCACGACTGTGCTGGCCAGTTGTCTCGCCATGACCCGTCCCCATCACCGCCTTCCCGCCACCCTGCCGCCAATGGAGGCGCAGACGGAAGACGAGCTCCCGCTTGGGGAAGGATGGCAGTATGAACCCAAGTGGGACGGCTTCCGCTGCCTTGCGTTCGTCCGCTCGGGCGAGGCCGAGCTGATGTCAAAGTCTGGCAAGCCGCTTGGCCGCTACTTCCCCGAAGTCGCGGCCGGCCTCACCGCGCTGCCCGATTGCGTTCTCGACGGGGAGTTGATCATCCCGGCCGGGTCGTCGCTGTCGTTCGAAGCACTCCAGCTGCGTCTGCATCCAGCGGTAAGTCGTATCGCCCGACTGTCGCAGGAAACTCCAGCGCTGCTGATGCTGTTCGACTGCCTCGAAGCGCCGGACACCGGGGCGTTGGCTCAGCAATCGCTCGACGTTCGCCGAGCCGCGCTTGAGCGGCTGGTCGCAGCCCATCCCAATTCAGTTCTCCGCCTGTCGCCGTTCACTTTCGCCGGCAAGACCGCCGCCGACTGGCTCAAGCGCGCTGGCGGGGCGCTCGACGGAGTCGTCGCCAAACACCGCGACGCGCCGTACCGGCCCGGCGAGCGGGCAATGGTCAAGGTCAAGCGGCTGCGCACCGCGGACTGCGTCGTCGGCGGCTTTCGCTATTCGACCAAGAAGAAGGAAGTCGCGACGCTGTTGCTTGGCCTCTTCGATGAGGCGGGCCTGCTTCACCACGTCGGCCACTGCTCGGCACTCGCGGCAGTCGAAAAGGAAACGCTGACCGAGGAGCTTGAAGCGCTCGTCGGCGGGCCCGGATTTACTGGCGAGGCACCGGGCGGGCCGAGCCGCTGGGCAACCGAGCGATCGACCGAATGGGCGCCGCTCAAGACCGAACGGGTGGTTGAGGTGCGCTTTGACCATGTCACCGGACGGCGCTTTCGGCACGGCACCGGGTTTCTGCGCTGGCGCCCCGACAAGAGACCCAGCCAATGCACGATGGAGCAGCTGGGCGAGGAGGCTCGTCCGGCAATCGTCGACGCGGCGATTGCGGGTCGCTAGCGCGCCTGCCCGTGAACGAATTCGGTGTTGGCGGCGAAGGTCAGGACGGGGATGAAGGTGCGGAAATCCTCCGCCGGGGTCGGCCGATCGTTGCGATCGTCGAGCACGAGGAAGCGGCCGTCGAGGCGCACGAGAAGCAGCGCATGGTCGCCCCGCGCTATGTCCCGGCCGATGCTCAGGTAGAGGCTGTCGGCAGGGAAACCGAGGCGGCGCAGCGCCTGGTATTTGACGATGGCAAGATCCTCGCAATCGCCCCCGCCGGTGCGCAGCGTGTCGAATGCGGTCGCCCAATAATCCTCGCGCCCCCACCAGTCACGGTCATCGCGATACGCCACGCGGTGATTGACGCTTGCTTGGACGTAACTGAGTTGCTGCAAAGGCTGCAGCGTGCTGACCGCCTTGGTCAGTGTCTCGAGCCAGGGGGCGTCGGTCCCTGCGTCGCGAACGCGCAGCCATGCTGTCCCGGCGGCGCCGGTGATCCGGCCAGGCGCAGCACGCGTTCCGAAAACGTCGGGACCGGGCGGAGGGGGCACGACGAAGCTGGGTGCAGCTGGATTGTCCGGAATGACCAGCAGCCCGGTCGGATCGGTAGGCTGTTCCGGGCCGGCGGCATTCATCTCATCGAGCGTCTGGCCGATCGCATCGAGCGGCGGTGTCGCCTGGAACATCAGGAATAGCGCGAGCGGGAGCATGCCGTGCTTGTGGCGCAGTTCGCTCGCGCTTCCTAGCGGTCGTCGGTCGCGAGCCAGCCGGTGAGGAAATAGAGCAGTATGGCGACGGGGCCCGTGATGAGCGTTGCGACGATCAGCCCGAGGCGGACGGCGAGGACGTCGATCCCGGTCCAGTCGGACATGCCGGCAGCAACGCCCATCACCTTGGCGCGGCTGCGGTTGAGGAGGAAAGGTCCGTTCATTATCATTGTCCTTGAGGAAGGGCGGGGCGCCGTGATCAGGCGATGGTGACGTGCGC
>JBDSMA010000292.1:0-1742 GCA_039916085.1 Sphingomicrobium sp. | reverse complement strand
GCACCATTACCGGATCGAGAAAGTGCAGGAAGACGGCGCGACTCGCACTTTGGTGGTCAAGTTGACGCCCGCCGAGCGGCGCGAGGAAATCGCCCGCATGCTGTCCGGAGCGGCAGTGACTGACGAGGCCCGGGCCCAGGCGGCAAAACTGTTGGAGGCGGCATGACGGACATTGACCAGCGCTTCGGCGAGAAAATCCTTCGCCATGAGCTGTTTGGTGGCAACGACGTAAAGGCGACGGTCATCCTGTTCCCGACTGTGATGGGGGTCAGCGATCTGGAGCGCGGCTTCGCCAATCGGCTCGCGGGGCTCGGCTATGCCGGGATGGTCGCCGACCTCTACGGTCGCCGCTTCACCCCCGCCGAACGGGCGCAAGCGTTCGCCGCGATGGGCGCGCTGCGCAATGACCGCGCCGCCCTGCGCGACCTGCTGCTGGCGGTGCTCGAGGCGGCGGAGTCAGATCAGGTGGCGGCGATCGGTTTCTGCTTCGGCGGGCTGTGCGCGCTCGACCTCGCCCGCTCCGGCGCCGATGTGGCCGGGGTGGCCAGTTTCCACGGTCTGTTCGATCCGCCCGGCCTGCCAGCGCAGCCGATAAAGGCCAAGGTCGCGGCTTATCATGGCTGGGACGACCCGATGGTCCCGCCGCAAGCGGTCGTCGCGCTGGGCGACGAGTTGACGGCGGCCGGCTGCGATTGGCAGATCCACGCTTATGGCCACGTCGGTCACGGCTTCACCAATCCCGGTGCCGACGGATCGACCCCCGGCGTCCGCTTTGACGAGGTCGCAGCGAAGCGCGGCTGGGCGGCGTGCGACGCCTTCCTCGCCGAGCTGTTCGGATGAGCATGACCGAAGCCGAGGCGGCCAACCGGCTGATGCGGCTGGCGAAGGACATCGCCCGCCACGACCAGCTTTACCACGACCGGGACGCGCCGGAGATTTCCGACGCCGCCTATGACGCGCTGGTCCGCGAGAATAAAGCGCTGGAGGAGGCGTTTCCGCATCTTGTTCGCGCGGATTCGCCCTCCAGGCGGCTCGGCGCCGCGCCGACATCGAGTCTCGCCAAGGTCGCCCATGCCCGGCCGATGCTCAGCCTCGACAATGCTTTCTCGGCCGAGGAGGTAGCCGAGTTCATCGCCCGGGTGCGACGGTTCCTCAACCTCGCGGAGAATGAGGAAGTGGCGCTCACCGCAGAGCCGAAGATCGACGGCCTGAGCTGCTCATTGCGCTATGAAAAGGGCTGGCTGGTGCTCGCCGCGACGCGCGGTGACGGAAGCATCGGCGAGGACGTCACCGCCAATGCGCGGACCATCGGCGACATCCCGCAGCGCATTGCCGGGGCCCCGAAAATCCTCGAGGTGCGCGGCGAGGTGTATATGGCGAAGGCGGATTTCGCCGCCCTTAACCAGCGGCAGGACGCGAGCGGGGGCAAGATTTTCGCCAACCCGCGCAATGCCGCCGCGGGGTCGCTCCGCCAGAAGGACCCGGCGATCACCGCCGCCCGCCCGCTGCGCTTTCTCGCCCACGGCTGGGGCGAGCTGAGCGAGGCGCTTGGCCATACGCAAGGCTCGGCGATGGCGCGGCTGGCGGGGCTCGGCTTCCCGGTCAGCGATTTGGTGCGGTCGGTGTCCAGCCTTGGCGAGGCGCTATCCCATTATGCCAGGATCGAGCGCGCCCGCGCCGACCTGCCGTTCGACATCGACGGGGTGGTGTACAAGATCGACCGGCTCGACTGGCAGGAGCGG
>JBDSMA010000291.1:0-9792 GCA_039916085.1 Sphingomicrobium sp. | reverse complement strand
TCACCGTCGACGAATGCGGCTTCACCCACTTGGCCTATGCCCAGGAAATCGCCGGCGCGATGCTGCGCCGCCAGCAGGCGCAAGCCGTGGTCGCGGCACGCAAGACTTTGGTCGAAGGCGCGGTCGGAATGGTCGAAATGGCGCTCACCATGCTCAGCGAGAAGAATGTCGTCGAGCTGGATGACGAGCGCCGCGCGGCGATGGTGTCGAACCTGATGGTCGTACTGGTGTCCGAACGCGACACCCAGCCTGTCGTCAATACCGGCAGCCTCTACCAGTAAGCCGGGCAATGGGTGACGCGCGCAAGGCATTCCCACTCCGCATCGACCCCGTCCTATGGGCGGCGGTCGAGCGGCTGGCGGCGACCGACTTGCGGTCGGCCAACGCTCAGGTGGAATGCCTGCTGCGCGAAGCCCTGAAAGCCCGCGGGATCAAATTGTCGGCGCCAAAGCCAGTCAAGCGCGGCCGACCGCCAAGGGAGTCGAGCGATGAGTGACCGTCCCGAATGGTTCGCCCCCCGGCGCTACGGGCTGGGTACCGGCCTGCCGATCAGCTGGCAGGGATGGGTTGTCAGCCTGGCCTTCATTTTCCTCCTCGGGCTGGCATATTATCTGTTCGGCAACAATGATTTGCGAGCGCTGGCGATCGTCGTCCCCGCCATCCTAGGCTACGTCCTCATCGCGGTCTGGACCACCAAGGGCGGCTGGCGCTGGCGTTGGGGAGGCGAGGAGCGAGACTGATGGCCGCGGTCGGCAGTGGCCGCGGCGATCGCCCATTTCATCAAGCGAAAGCGGTGAAAAATCTAGCCGGCCGTAAGGTCGTGCTGGGCGTTGATCAGTCGCCATTCGCCCAGGTCAGCCAACATTGCCCGCGCAGCCTGCTCGACAAGATCGGCGGCGCGGTTCAGCCGCGTTCGCTCGCCGGTCAGTTCATGCTCGATCTGTTCGAGCATTTGCGCCGTCGCCTGCGATCGCGCCGCGCTGCCGTGGAAGTCGCCCTGCACTCGGATGCCGAACAGAGCGCCGCCCAGCGCCGGCAGCCCGGCCGAGAAGAAGGTCAGCCAATTGCCCAACCGCGCCGCCCACGCCGGTGCGAAGGCGGCAAGTGCCAGACTGATGATGCATCCTCCGATAGTCAGCGCGAACAGACCCGTTCCGATCCGCTCCAGCCTCTGGTCAAATCGCTCGAGTCGCTCGCCGCCCCCGCGGTGGTAGCCGATCTGCGGGGCCAGTTCGTGGACAGCGATCGAGCGCGCCAGGGCGGTGGCGCCGTTGCGATCGATCGTGCCGTCTGGACAGGCCAGGGCACGCCAGACCGCCGCCGCGTACCAATCGATCCAGCGCCGTGCGACCGGGTTGGCCGCGCTCCCGGGGGGATCGGGCGCGGCCACCCCTAACAGCTTGAGGCTGCGCATCGGCCGCAGCCGCTCGGCGAGCTGGCGATAGTCGAGCCATCGCCGATGCCATTCCCGGCTCAACCCCACCCTGGTGTTGAGGATGATTGCCAGCACCACCGCGAATTCGATCACCGGCAGCATCAGCCTGCCAGCCGGCATGACCAGGCCCGACAGGCCGATCACTGCGGCCATCGCGGCCAGCAGGAAATTGAAAACGTGGCCGCTGCGATAGGTCTGCGCGTAGCGGTTGGCTAGCCGGTCGCTCCACACATAAGCGTCTTCAAGCAGTTCCAGCGCTGCCCGGATTCCGTGCGGCCCGGCACAGGCCCCACGATAGCGCCGCCATTCCTCACTCGCCGCCTGAGCGCAACGATCGTCCTGCCAGTCCTTGACGCCAAGTGGGGTCACCCCGGCGATCGCCAGCAACAGCGGATATTCGAACCGCGCCCGCCAGCGCCGCTTTCGCTCGCCGGCAAATGAATTCAAAAACGCGCGTTCGCGCGGATCGGATGGCGGCGCGATCAGCGCGGCCAGCAGCCGCTCGATTTCCGCCGCGTCGAACGGCCTGGTGGCGGCTGATTCGCCGCGCTGGGTCAGGACCGAGGGATCGAACGCGCTCCACATCAGCGTGAGTGGCGCGGCGCTATCAACCGGCACATGAATCACCGGCGTACCGCGCGTCATTGCCAGCTCGATAATTTCGCCCGTGCCCCCGCGTCCGCGCTGGGGCAGGCCGTCCCATACGGCCAGCAGGATATCGCAATGCGCCACCGTCGCACGCCCGGCCATGACATAGGCATCGAGGCTCTCGGCCCGCTCGCCGGGCAGCTCGAGCACCGAAGCGGCACGCGCCAGCAGCGCGTCATATACTACGATCGCCTCGGCATCCGGAAAGTCGGCGCGGTTTTCCCCATTAGCGAAAGGCAATACCGCTTGAAGCGCGAAGCCGCGCGCCAGCGCCGCCTCGGTCGCTATCTGGTCGGCGCCGTCGGCCAGTGGCGAGACGATCGTGAAGCTCGGCTCGCAATCGGCGAAATGCGCTGACTCGCGGACCGCCAGAGCGCGCGCCGCACCCTCAAGCTCGATGATGACTGTGGCAATTCGTTCGCGCAACCGGTTCAGCGACGCCGCCGGTATTGCTGCCGCCCGATGCCCGGTAACGCCCAGGGTCAGTGCGAACGGGACCAGCGGCGGTGATAGCGGGCCGGACTCGCCACCCACCCCGGCCGCCGGACTACCTGCCGCCGCCACCGTTGTTCATGATCGGATCGAAAACATAGGGCGGGACAAGCAACTGCGGCCGCCCGTCGAACCGCAGCGCGTAGCAGAGATCGCCGGGGTCCTTGTTCTTGTTAATCACGGTCAACACGCCGTCCTTGACGTGAAGATACTGTATCTCACCGCCAGCATCGCCGGCCTCGGTCGGGCAGGTCGTACCCGCCACGGCCCACATCGCCTGTGTCGCGTCAGTGTAGAAACTGAGTCCAAAGCCGCTGTTGTCGGTCAGCGAAAACTCAATCCGGTGCGCACCCGATTGATACGGGAATTTCATGGTGTCCTTGTTATTGGACCCGCTCGATCCGGGGTCGAAATTGGCGGCATAGCTCCAGTCGACCAGCCGCCCTTCAGTGCCCGGACTGGCAGTGACCATCACAGCAACCTTGCTCGCTTTGGGGGACAGCTCCGGATCAGGCCTTTTTTCCATGCTCATCATTCTGCTCCTTGCTTGGTTGCACGTAGATAGGCGGGGTGTCGATAACCCATGGCGGTGAGTCGTCGGGAATAAGCCGATGCGTCCTGGCCGAGCCGTGCCAACAAAGCGGCATGATCGGCCAGCTCGCGCGGTTTTTCTTCGACGCCCTTGGGCCACGCGGCCAGCGCCGCTTGAAGCGCGCCGCGCGCCGCCCCGCGCTCGCCTGCCGCGCGCAGCGCGTCGCTCAGCACCGTCTCGCTTGTGGCGACGGCGAAGCCGCGGGCGATCGGATCGTCTTCCTGGCGCGCGATCGTCAGCGCTTGCTGGGCCAGCGGCAGCGCGTCGGCCGGCACGGGTCCGGCCAGCGCCAGCCGCGCCTTCAAGGTCAGGCATTGGCGGCGGAAGGTGGTTCGCCAATTGACGACGCTGGGATCGCGACGGAACAAGCTGTCGGCGGAATCGCACGCCTGGCGCGTCGTCGTTGCGGCCTCATCTGTCCGGCCTGCGGCCAATTCGAGTTCCCCTTCCTCGAACGCGGCCGACACGCCGCGGTCGAGCCATTCCGTATTGGCCGGTTCGGTTTTGCTCAGGAAGGCGAGGACAGCGGAGGCGGCGCGCGCCTGATCGAGCGCTTCGCCAACTTTGCCCCGGGACGCCAGCAATCGGCTCATCGCGCGGCGCGCGGCGAGCTCCTGCCGCTTGATCAGCATGTCACCCTTGCTCGCCGGCCACAGCCGGGCCAGCAGGTCGAGCTGGCGTTGCCGCAACGCGATTGCGTCATCAAGCTGCCCCGTGCCCTCGCGGGCATCGGCGAGGTAAGCGAGCATTTCCGACAATTGCTTTTGATAGTCGAGATTGGCCGGCGCGGTGGTGGCCAGTCTTTCGGTCGCGTCGAGCGATGTCTGATAGGCATCCGCCGCCGCGGCGTATTTGCGCTCCTCGATCAGCACTGCGCCCAGGTTTGTGTCGGCATAGATTCGCTCCAGCCGGTACTTGGCCTCGCCCGGCGCCAGCGCGATCATTCGATCGGCTAGCCGGCGGTATTCTCGGTACGCTTCGGCCGCCCGGTCGATACGGCCACGCTGCCAGTCGATATAGCCGACCCAGAAAACATTCTGCGCATGGTCGAACAGCGCCTGCGGGTTGTTGGGCGTGCGCCGCGCCGCTTCGGTCGTCGTCGCCATCGCCTCGCGGTAGCGGACCATGGCGCCGTCAAGGTCGCCGCGGGTGAAAGCGATCTCCCCCATCAGGGTCAGCGCCTTGGATCGCTGCGCCAGGGCCTGATCGCTGAGGTCCGCCTTGTTTTGCTTGGCAAAATATTGGAGTGCCCGCGCGCCGACCGAATCCAGCACGTCGAGCCTGCCCAAAGGCCGGAGTTTGTCGCGCAGGTCGCCGAGCATGAACCCGATCAATCCTTCCGCCTCCCGCCGCTGATCGCGAGCCGAGTCGCGCGCTTGGATTGCGGTCAAAGCTAGCCCGGCCGACACCAGCATGCCGAACAGCGACGCGCCCGTGAGAATCGCTTGCCGCTGCTGGCGGCGGTGGCTTTCGCGCTGGACCAAATCGTCGAGACCCAGTCCGAGCATGCCGGCCACGATCTTGAGCAATCCCAGACGGCGCCCGTCGGCACCTTCCCGCAAATCGGCCGCCATTGGTTCGGCGCGCTTGTCGGTCGCCCGCCCGCGCCGGTCGTAACGAACGCGCAGCGCTTCCGGAAAACATTCCTCCGCCTCGCGGCCCGGCATCTCGCTGGCGAACGGCTCACCATCGATTATCGCGGCCAGCACGCAGCCATCGCCGTGGAGCCGTTTGAAACAGTCGATTTCCTTATTGGTCCAGCGCGAACTTGCCGCGGCCGGGGAACACAGGACAATGAGGAAGCGGGAGCCGGACAAAGCCTCCGAGATCTCGTCGCTGAGGTCGCCCGCGGCGGCAAGTTCATGGCGGTCGCGAAAGATCGGGGTCAGCCGCTTGGGCACCGGCCCCATCTCGGTCAGCCGCCCGACCAGCGCCGGTGGAACTCTGAATTGCTCGAGCGAATCGTGCAGCCAGTCCGCCAATTCCGAGTCAAAATGGCTGTAGCTGAGGAATGCCCAATAACGCTGGGCGACTCGGGGACGCTCGCCGGACCGGGCGGCCCGGGCAGACGCGGGCCGGCTGAGAACGCTGTCCTCCGACATTGAGGCCCCTCCAACCATTGACCCATGTTAACATGATTCCGGAGACGGGCGAAGCTGTTGCCATGGTTGCTTGGCGCGGGACCGCACGAAGCCTATATCGTTGCCATGTCTTCCCTTCGTCCATGGCGCACGATCGAGCGCCGTCCCTCGCGCCAGATCATGGTCGGCAACGTCGCCGTGGGCGGCGACGCGCCGGTCACGGTTCAGACGATGACCAACACGCCGACATCGGATGCCAGCGCGACAATCGCCCAGATCCGCCGTTGCGAGGAGGCCGGGGTCGACATCATCCGTGTCTCCTGCCCCGATGTGGAAAGCACTGCCGCGCTCAATCAGATCGTCCGCGCATCCAACGTTCCGATCGTCGCCGACATCCATTTTCACTACAAGCGGGCACTCGAAGCGGCCGACGCCGGCGCCGCTTGCCTGCGCATCAACCCGGGCAACATCGGTTCGGCATCAAGGGTGCGCGAGGTTGTCAACGCGGCCAAGGCCAACGGCTGCGCGATCCGCATCGGCGTCAACGCCGGCAGCCTCGAACGCGACCTGCTCGAAAAATATGGCGAGCCCTGCCCCGAGGCGCTGGTCGAAAGCGCATTGGATCATATCCGTATTCTCGAGGACCATGACTTTCGCAACTATAAGGTCGCGGTGAAGGCGAGCGACACGTTCCTCGCGGTCGCCGCCTATCAGCAGCTTGCCGACCAGGTCGATTGCCCCTTGCACCTCGGCATCACGGAGGCCGGCGGCCTCATCGGAGGCACCGTGAAGTCGTCGATCGGCATTGGCGCGCTGCTGTGGGCCGGGATCGGTGACACCATCCGCGTCTCCCTGTCGGCTGAGCCCGAGGAGGAAGTCCGGGTCGGCTACGAGATTCTGAAAAGCCTCGGCATCCGCAACCGCGGCGTTCGCGTCGTGTCCTGCCCGTCGTGCGCGCGCCAGGGGTTCGACGTCATCCGTACCGTCGAGGCGCTTGAACAGCGGCTGCAGCATATCCGCACACCGATGTCGCTCAGTGTCCTGGGCTGCGTCGTCAACGGCCCCGGCGAGGCGCGCGAGACCGACATCGGCCTGACCGGTGGCGGCAATGGCAAGCACATGGTCTATCTGTCCGGCGTCACCGACCACCATATCCAGGACGCCGACATGATCGACCATATCGTCAAGCTGGTCGAGGCCAAGGCGGATGAACTCGAGGCCGCCCGCGCGGTTGAAGGCGCGCTCGCCGAGGCCGGATAAGCCTCGCTACGCACTATTTACTTTTGCGCTTTAGCGTCGAGCGATGCTGCGGATTGCCATTGCCATCATTTTTGTCGGCTCGCTGATCGGCGCGATCATGCCCGTCGGCCGTCCCGCCGGTCAACCCAACTTGACCGCTAAGAGTGTCGGCCACCGGTTCGCGGAGCAGAAGGAAGCCTCGCTGACCCGGGTCGACCCTGGCAATGGCGCGATCACGCTCGAACGCGACTGGGACGGACATTTCTACGCCGACGCCACGGTCAACGGAATGCCGATCCGTTTTCTGGTCGATACCGGGGCTAGCGGAATCGCTTTGTCGCGCAAGGATGCGGAACGCGCTGGGATCTCGTCCATCGGCGCCGACGGCATGGTTGTCGGGCGCGGCGCGTCGGGCAACGTCATGGGTAGCTATGCGGCCCTGCAACGCATCGCGCTCGGCCCGAAAGAAGTGCGCGGCGCCTCCGCGATCGTCCTCGACGGCGGCGATCAATCGTTGCTGGGCCAGAGTTTCCTGAGTGAATTCGCCGCCGTCGAAATTCACGGCGACACGATGGTGCTTCGCTAGGAGGCAAGATCGGCTAGAGGCGTGGCGATGACCGCCCGGCCTCCTTCGACGCTGCCCGCATACGCCATGGCGCTGGCCGGGATCGGGCTGTTTTCGATCATGGACATGGTGATGAAGGGTCTGGTGCTGGCAATCGGCACCTTCCCGACCATGTTGTGGCGCTCGCTGATCGGGGTCGGCCTGGCCGGAGCCCTGTTTCTCGCGCGTCGCGCTCCATGGCCCGATGCGGCAACGCTGCGGCTTCACATCTTTCGTGGCCTCATCACCAGTGTCATGGCGCTTTTGTTCTTCTGGGGTTTGGCGCGAGTGCCGATGGCGCAGGCGGTAGCGCTGAGCTTCATCGCGCCGTTGCTCTCCATCTATCTCGCGGCACTCGTCCTCGGCGAGCCAATCAGTCGACGGATTCTCGGTGGTTCGATTGCCGCTTTCGCTGGGGTGGTGGTGATCTTCGTCGGCCAGGCCCGCGCCGACCTTGGCCCGGCGGCGCTTGGCGGTTCGGCTGCGATCCTCGTGTCCGCGCTGATTTACGCCTATAACATCGTCCTTATGCGCCGTCAGGCTCTCGCCGCGCGGCCGGTCGAAATTGCCTTTTTTCAGAGCGCGACGGTCGCCAGTGTTTTGTTTTTGTCGGTTCCATTCGTGGGCTTTCCACCACTCCCGACCGGTCACTGGATCGGATGCGCGATTGCCGCGCTGCTCGGCATTGCATCGATCCTGCTGCTTGCCTGGGGCTATGCCCGCGCCGGCGCCGCTTATCTGTCGAGCACCGAATATTCGAGCTTCCTGTGGGCGATGGCACTCGGCTGGCTGCGCTTCGGCGAACCCGTGTCGGCCTTCACTTTGGCTGGCGCGGCGCTGATCGTCGCCGGCTGCATCGCCGCCGCCCGCACCCCGCCACACCCAGCGCTCGAAGCGTCGGCCTAACCGCCCAACCCAGCCAACACGTTGATCGTCAGCGCCATAACTCCCAGATTGAAAAAGAAGCCGGCGACCGAATGCGCCACGACGATATGGCGGATATGGGGCGAGGTTATGTTGACGTCGGAGGTCGAAGCCGCTGCGCCGATCGTATAAGCGAAATAGACGAAATCGGCGAAGGTCGGCTCGGGACTGCCGGGGAAATCGAGGCCTGCGGCATCCTTACCGCCATCATCGCTGGTGTAGAACAAATGCATATAGTGCAGCGCGTAAATGGCGTTGGCAAAGCACCATACCAAAACCAGCGTCGCCACAGCCAATGCGATTCCGACAACGTCGAGGCTCTTGCGATCGGCAATTTCAGCCGCGATCGCGGCGAGTATCACGATCGACAGCACAAAACCGATCACCAGCAGCATGGCGCGATTGGCGTCGTTGACCTTTGCGGCGCGCCGCATCTCAAGTGCTCGCGCCTTGAACAGCCGGCCTGCGCCGATCATGAAGCCGATCGCGGCTATGTCGAATCCGGCCATCGCGCCGCGCACCAGCCCAATCAGGAGGAATCCCGCGACCCAGCCTGTCGCAAGCAGAGCCAGGAATAGCAGGAATAACGGCGGGGCAATTTTGTTGCCGATGGTCTGAGCTTGGGACATGGGCACTTCAACAGCTTATTCGCGCGATAGTTGCGGTGGCGGAAGGAGATAATGGATGCCGTGGCTGTGGCTGATTGTCGGCGGGCTATTCGAAGTCGGCTTTACGACCTCGCTACGCTTTGTCGATGGCTTCAAAAACTTGCCGTGGACGCTTGCCTTCCTTGCCTCAGTCATTGTCAGCATGGGCCTACTCGAGCGCGCGGCGCGCACCATCCCGATGGGTACCGCATATGCTGTGTGGGGCGGCATCGGCGCGGTTAGCACGGTACTCGTCGGCATTGCGCTGTTCGACGAGCCGGGCGGCAGTCTGCGCCTCGTTTTCATCGCCGCCATCGTCGGCTGCATCGCCGCGCTGCGGATGATCACTTAGCGCGGGGCTGGCTCTAACAAAGGGGCGATTTCCGGGCTGTCTTCGACCGACGGCAGGAAGCGCGGTGCCGGGAACGGCCCGCGCGCCTGCTCGAAAGCGAAGCCGAGGCTGAGCAATAGCGCCTCCGACCATTTCGGGCCGATGAAGCTCAGGCCCACCGGCAAACCCTTGACCAGGCCCATCGGCACCGTGAGGTGCGGGTAGCCCGCCACAGCGGCCAGGCTGCTCGCGCCGCCGCCGTTGATCTGGTCGCCGTGCACCGCATCGATCAACCATGCCGCCGGCATGGTCGGCCCGACCAGAGCGTCGAGCCGGTGGGCCTTGAGCATCATGTCGATGCCGTTCGGTCCCGCCGCCTCGAAACTCACCCGCCGCGCTTTCTTGTAGGCGGGGTCATTGAGGCCCTTGGTCGCCTCGGCCTTGTCGAATTCCTCCTGCCCGAACAGCCCCATTTCCTCGCCCGCATGGGCCTTGTTAAAGGCGATCAGGTCGGCCAGCGTGCGGGTTTTCACCGCTGCCGGCGTGGTCGCCAGATAGACGTTCATCCCCGCCTTGAGCTCGGTCATCAGCACGGCGAACTCATTGTCGCCAATTGGCTTGTCGTCGAACTTTTTGATCTCGATCAGCGTCGCGCCTTTTGCCTTGAGCAGCGCGAGCGCGGTCTTGAAAACCTCGTCGGTGCCGAAGCCAGAGGCGAAGCGCATCACCCCGATCCGCTTGCCGTTGAGCGAGCCGGCGTCGAGCGTCGCGGCATAGTCGCTCTTGCGCTTGTCGGCCT
>JBDSMA010000290.1:0-2215 GCA_039916085.1 Sphingomicrobium sp. | reverse complement strand
GGTGGAGGTCGGGTAGCTCCATCGTCCCCTCGACCAGACTGTGGCTGGCCAATATCTGTTCGACCAGGGTCGATCCGGCGCGCGGCATGCCGACGATGAAGATCGGGTCGGGGGAAGGGTCGCCCTGGCCCTTGCGCCGCTCGAAGAAGCGTCGGTCCATGAGCTTGATCGAGCGGTCGACCAGCGCCGCTTCGCGATCCGCGCGGTGCGGGTTGGCCGCCAGCCGGAGGCTGTTGCCCGCGGCATAATGTGTCCAGCTCTCCTCTGCCTCGGTTCGGTCCTAATGAAATTTGCCGAGCGCGAAATGAAGGTGAAGCTGGTCGTCGTCGCTTAGGTCTGGACTGGCGAGCGCGGCAAGCATGGCGGCCGCATCTTCTTTGGTGAAGCGGACCGTCTTGAGGTTGGCAAGGCTCCACCACACCTCGCCCAGCGTCGGCTGGATCGCGATTGAGCGACGATAGGCGTCGATCGACCCGGCCTGGTCGCCGACGGTCTTGAGCAGGTGGGCGAGCGACATCCACACCTTGCTCTCGCCGGGTTTCCGTTCGAGCAGGTTGCGGTAGGATGCGATCGCCTCGTCATAACGGCCGACCCGGCCGAGTACGGCGGCGCGGAGGCCGCGGTGAGGTTCGGCCGTTGTACCGTCGGCGTCGATCTCGTCGAGCAGGACAAGGGCCTCGGGGGATCGCCCCTGATCGTGCAGCATCTTGGCGAGATTATATTTGGCCTCGGTGAAGCTGGGCGCCAGCTGCAGTGCCCGGCGGAGCAAATTCTCGCTGTCATTGACTCGGCCAATGCGCGCGGCGACCTCGGCCAGCATGCGGACCGCCGTAAAATCGAACGGGTCTTGGCGCAGCCGGTCCTTGAGCAGCCGTTCGGCGATCGGCATGTCGTTGTCGATCAGGGCCTGGGCCGCCTCGACCAGCGGGCGGTCAAAGGCCGCCGCGCCAACGGCGAGCCGCTCGGCTTCGGCCGCGCCCGGCGCATCGCCGGTCAGGCGCCGGGCCGCGCCGAGCAGGCGCAATCCGCGAGGATCGTTGGGATATTGCTTCAGGATCTCGCTGGCCTGCGTCAAAGCCATCGGCGAACCGCGACCGAGCAACTGGTAGCCATGTTCGAGCGCTTCATCCTTGGTCGCCACCGCTCGTCCCGTCCCTCACTCTGCCGGCATTCGGCACCTCGTAGCGGGCCGGCAGGCGCCGCGCCAACCCTCAAACCTGCGCCTGGTCAGACATTGAACTTGAAGTGCAGCACGTCGCCGTCCTTGACGACATACTCCTTGCCTTCTTGGCGAAGCTTGCCGGCGTCGCGCGCGCGGGCTTCGCCGTTCAGCGCGACATACTCATCATAAGCGATCGTTTCCGCCCGAATGAAGCCGCGTTCGAAATCGCTGTGGATCTCGCCCGCGGCTTGCGGCGCCTTGGCACCTTTCTCGACCGTCCAGGCACGCGCTTCCTTCGGGCCGACGGTGAAGAAGGTGATGAGGTGGAGGAGGTCGTAGCCAGCGCGGATAACCCGAGCGAGACCGGTCTCGTGGAGTCCCATCTCGTCGAGGAAGGCAAGCCGTTCGTCCATTGGCATCGACACCAGGTCGGCCTCGATCGCGGCCGACACGACGACCGCGTTGGCGCCTTCCGCCTTGGCCTTGGCGAAAATCTTGGCGGACATGTCGTTACCGGCGGCGGCATCGTCTTCGTTGACATTGCAGACATATAGCACCGGCTTGGCGGTGATCAGCTGCGCCAAAGCGAACTGGCGCGCTTCTTCCTCGTCCTTGGGCTTGACCAGCCGGGCCGGCTGGCCCTCGCGCAGCAGTTCGAGCGCCTGTCCCAGGATCGCGGCGGCGATCCTCGATTCCTTGTCACCCTGCTGGCCCCGCTTGACCAGGTTGGGGACACGTTTCTCAAGACTGTCGAGGTCGGCCAGCAGGAGTTCGGTCTCGACCACTTCGGCATCGGCGATCGGGTCGATCTTGTTCGCGACATGCTGAATGTCGTCATTCTCGAAACAGCGCAGGACATGGACGATCGCGTCGACCTCCCGGATGTTGCCGAGGAACTGGTTGCCAAGGCCCTCGCCCTGCGACGCGCCTTTGACCAGGCCGGCGATGTCGACAAACGCAAGCTGGGTCGGAATGATCTTGGCTGAGCCGGCGATCTTCGCCAGCGTCTCCAGCCGGGCATCGGGGACCGACACCTGGCCGACGTTGGGCTCA
>JBDSMA010000289.1:0-4660 GCA_039916085.1 Sphingomicrobium sp. | reverse complement strand
CAAGTCGGTGGACTGGGCCACCGTCAGGCCGAGATTGCGGGTGATCACCACCACGCTGGTCTCGGTGAAGACGCTCTTCAGCTCGGCAACCAGATCGGCTTTTTGCGAACGATCCATGCCATACTCCAAAATTCCCGCACGGCCGAAGCTGGGCGGGGGCTTCACAATGCCGCGCCACGGCAAGCCGGAACGCAGCGCTAAAGTCCGTTGGGGGATGGATCGGCGCGAGCCAAATCGGCATCGCATGACAGAAACGCGGTTCGCGTTCCGTCTGATTCATGTCCCCGTCTAGGCCGCGAATTAAGAAGGAAACCCTCAGCGACTGTCTCGGACGAGTGACCCGGTGGCAAGCCGCCGGGACGCGCCGCTCCTAGCCGCCACCCCTTTAAAGTCAAGCCCTTCGCGCGGTCTGGCGGCCAGACGGGTTGACAAGCGGCTGCGTGAAGTGCCCCATTCGGGCTTCGTCCGCTTAGGGGGTCGAGCGATGATCCGGCGTCAATTCTTTCGTCTGCTCCTGCTGTTCCCGCTGCTAGGGCTGGCCGGGCTGCCGGTTGCGCCGCCAAGCGCCGGCAAGCTTCCTCAGAATCCAGCGAGGATCGTAGCCGTCGGCGACCTGCACGGTGACTTCGACATCTGGCTGGCGATTGCCCGCGCGGCCGGGCTGGTCAATGCCGCCGGCCATTGGAGCGGCGGCCGCACGACCCTTGTCCAGACTGGCGACATCGTCGATCGTGCCCCGGACTCGCTGAAAATCATCCGCCATCTCATGCAGCTCGAGCGCGAGGCCGCGCGGGCGGGCGGCAAGGTCGTCGTGCTGGTCGGCAACCATGAAGCGATGATGATGACCGGCGACCTGCGCTACACCGTGCCGGGGGAATTTGCCGCGTTTGCCGACGCCCGTTCAGCGCGTCGCCGGGACGATTTTTACGCCACCCACGTGGCCGCGATAGAGGTCTTTTATCGACGGCGAGATGCAACTCTCAGCCCCGCCGCGATCCGCGAAAAGTGGATTCAGGAGACTCCGCTCGGGATGATCGAACACCAGGCCGCATGGTCTCCGTCGGGGGCCATCGGCCGGTGGACGATCGGCCACGCCGCGGTCGTGCAGATCGGCGACACATTGTTCGTCCACGGCGGCATCAGCCCCGCTTTTGCAGCGGTCCCGACCGAAGAAATCAACCGCCGGGTCGCCGCGGCGCTGACCGCGCGCGAAACGGCGGCGACGTCGATCATCAACGATCCGCTCGGCCCCTTGTGGTATCGCGGCCTGGCCGGTTTGGCGCCGGAAGGAACTGCGCCCGCCGCGCCGCGGCCGCCGGTACGGGTCGAGCTCGACCGGCTGCTGGCCCTGCGCGGGCTGCAGAGGATCGTCATCGGCCACACCCCGCTGCTGTCCGGGGTCGCCGTGCTCGAAGACGGGCATCTGGCGAGAATCGATAGCGGTGATTCGCGCGCTTACGCCGGCCATCCCGGTTATCTTGAGATCATCGCGGGCCGGGCTGTCGCCAGGCCGGTGGCGCGCCCCGCGACTGACCGGGGCAAGTAAGATGAAAGGCCATTTGTTCCTCGCCGGACTTGGCCTCCTGGCGACCGCTACTTCGGCGCAGCCGGGCGCGCAGCAGCCGCTGTTCGCCACCAAGGCTCCGCTGCGGATCGAGATAAAGGGACCGATTACCGCGCTGGTCAAGGGGCGTCGGGAAGCACGAACGACGTTCCCTGCGACTTTGACCGTGATCGCCACCGGTGAACACGACCCCATCGGGCTGACGCCGCGCGGGATTACCCGCTTGCGAGAGGATGTTTGCCGGTTCCCGCCCCTGCGGGTCGATTTCACGCCGCCACCGGTGGGTCCATCCCCCTTCGCCGGGCAGGACCGGATCAAGCTGGTCACCCACTGCCGGCCGGCCGAGGATTTCCAGCAGAAGGTACTGCTCGAATATGCCGCTTACCGGATGTTCAACCAGATATCCCCGGCAAGCTTCAATGTGCGGCTCGCGACCATCGACTACGTCGAAGCCGACGGCCGGCCGTTCGCCACCCGCGTCGGTTATTTCCTCGAAAACGACCATGCCCTGGCGGCTCGCCTTGGGCTGGTTCGGGCCAAGATCCGCCAGCGCGTTCCGCTGGCCATGATCGACCCCGCGTCGGCAGCTCGGTTCGTGCTGTTCGATTTCATGATCGGCAACCTCGACTGGGCACTTCAGGACGGCCCGCCGGGGGAGAATTGCTGCCACAACGGCGTTTTGCTGACCACCCGCGGTTATGCGAATACGGGCCTAGTCGCCGTGCCCTATGATTTCGATTTTTCGGGGCTGGTGGATGCCCCTTACGCTACTCCGCCCGATGGTTTTTCCATCGGCTCCGTCAAGCAGCGTGTCTATCGCGGCTACTGCGTCCACAACAATGCGGTATTGGCGGCCGCGCGCGACTTCCGCGCCCGCCGGCCCACGATGCTGGCCGAACTGGGCGCAGTGCCGGGGATCCGGCCTGACACTGTCAAACGCGCGACCGCCTACCTCGACGGCTTTTTCGCTCTCATCGCCAGCGACGATGTGGTGACCGCGCGGATCCTGTCGCGCTGTCTCACTGGTGGCTAGGGCGCCCCAGCCGGCGGTGCTGGGGGTACCGCGGGGTCGCCCCCTGCGTCCGGGTGGAAATCGCTAAGGTAGCGTTTCATCCCCTGGCGTTCGCCATATTCGCTCCACCACAGAGCGAGGAAGCAATAGTTGAACGCGATTGACATCACGATCGCAAGCTCCACCGCGCCAATCCCAGACGCAAGGCCAATGCCGACCGACAGCAGGATGAACAGCGCGTCGCCCGAGCTCTTGAGGCTGTTCTTGAACCGCACGGCGCCTGCGATCCCGCCCAGCGCGAACGCCAGCGACAGCGAATTCTGGACGACGATGACGATTGACGTCACCACCAGCGGCAGGATGAGGATGGTCGAGATCAGCGACTGGTCATATTCGTCGCCACTGCGGATCGCCATGTAAGTCCAGCTGACCGGGATCGCGGTTATCAACGCCCCGGCGACTGCGATCGCCAGCCATATCAGGCTTTCGCCGATGCTCTTGACCTCGGCGACTGGCGCACGGCTACCCAGCAACGGATTCTTGTCGACCTGGGTAATCATTGCCTTGACTCCGCCGACCGGCAGATAGTCGTGGATCAGCGGAAAAGAGCGGTAGGCGAGCCACGCCAGCAGCGCGACTGCGATGTAATATACGGTGAGCTTGGTCAACAGACTGAGCGCGTTCATCGGATCGTCCCCCGTTCGAACCTTTCCCACTCGCCGTCAGGCTAGGCCCTGGCGGCAATTGCGGCAATCATACCTCGTCGTCCTTCTTCCTTCCGTCGTGCTCGAGTTCCTTGGCGGCCTGCTTGACGTTGAACCTCGGGATCGGGTCGAGCACCCCGAAATGCTCCTTGCTCGGCTTGCCGGGCAGGTCGGGCCAGTCGATCTCGGCGAGCGGCAAATGGGTGTCCGGCAAGCGGTCGAGCAGATCGCGCAGGAGGGTCAGCCGGCCGAGCGCCTGATCGTTGAAGTCGATCAGTGTCCACGGCGCGAAGTCGGTATGAGTTTTCTTGAGCATATGCTCGCGAGCGTCGGTGTAGGCGTCATATTTGCTTCGAGCCGAGAGATCGATCGGGGACAGCTTCCACCGGCGGATTGGATTGTTGAGCCGCTTGGCGAAGCGCTCCTCCTGTTTCTCCTGATCGCAGCACAGCCAATATTTGAACAGCAATATTCCGTCGTTCACCAATTGGCTTTCGAATTCCGGCGCGGCCTTCAGGAAGGCGGCGGCTTCCTCCGGCGTGCAAAAGCCCATTACCGGCTCGACCCCGGCGCGGTTATACCAGCTGCGGTCGAACAGCGCGATCTCGCCGCGCGGCGGCAGATGCTCGGCGAAACGCTGAAAATACCATTGGCCGCGCTCGCGATCGCTGGGTGCGGACAGCGCGACGACATGGCACAGGCGCGGATTGAGAGAATTGGCGAACATGGCGATCGAGCCGCCCTTGCCGGCCGTGTCGCGACCTTCGAACAGGACGACCAGCCGCTGCTTTGTTTCGGCAATCCAGCGCGCCGCGTCGGCCAGCTCCTTGAGCATCGGCTCGACCAGCGCCTCATATTGCTTCTTCGTCAGCTCGCTCATCGGGCCGCCTCCGGGGCTGAGGCGTAAGAGAATGCACCCGGGCGCAGCAAAAGCAAAGGGCCGGAGCGTCGCCGCCCCGGCCCAGCGACCCCTCGCTTACTGCCTTGCTTGGTCTAGCTGATCCACTTGCCTACGCCGTGATGGCGCGCGCAGGCGCCGTCGCGATGGGCGGCGTGGCTATAGAGGCCGTCCTTACAGATCGCGATCGCGCCGACCGGGTTGCGGTTTTCACTGTTGCCGGTGGCGGCGGCATGCTGGACCATTGTGCGGTGGACCGGCGTCGCCGCCAGTCGCGGCAAAACCCGCGCGGTAGCGGTCGGCCGCGATACGCTGGCGCGTTGCGTGACCTTCGTTTTACACGCCTGCTTGTTGGTGTTGCCGGCCTTGGTGCAATCATACTGCCGCGCAACCGCAGTCGTCGTGACCTGCTTGGCGATCGGCTTTGCCTTGGTCACGCCCGCGGTTTTGCATTGGGCCTTGGTCTTGTTGCCGGCCTTGGA
>JBDSMA010000288.1:0-5336 GCA_039916085.1 Sphingomicrobium sp. | reverse complement strand
GCCGACAAGGCGATGGCCGAAGACCCGCATCTGGCGATGGGATTGAACGTGTCGGGCGGCAAGATTCGCCACGAAGCGGTCGCCGAAGCGCTCGATCTGCCGTTCGTTCCGGTCTGAGCTAACGCTTTGGGGCGGCGGGCAACGGCTCGCTTCCGCCGCTGACAGCGAGCAAGCCGTCCTCGACCATCGGCCGCCAGCTGGCGTCGGCGGGCGCATCGGCAAGCAACGCGCGCCATTGGGCGGCTCCGCTTGCGAGCTGGCCCGAACGGACCAGCGCCAGCCCTCGGAAGAAGCGCGGCGCCGGCACCCGCGGCGCAAGCTCGGCCGCGCGATCGAACGCGAACGCGGCGGCGGGAGTATAGGCGCGAGCGTGGTCGGTCAGGGCGTTGCCGAGCCCGACCCA
This sequence comes from Sphingomicrobium sp., assembly GCA_039916085.1. Classification (GTDB taxonomy): domain Bacteria; phylum Pseudomonadota; class Alphaproteobacteria; order Sphingomonadales; family Sphingomonadaceae; genus Sphingomicrobium. Next base: position 4,933 of record JBDSMA010000288.1, on the reverse strand, counting down.
CAAGACATAGTCGCGCGGATGCTCGCGCACTGCCGACCGGAGCAGGCCGACCGCGTCGGCGGTGTTGCCGCGCCGCTCGAAACTGTCCGCGATGATCAGCCAATGGTCGGCATTGGTGAACGACCCCATCAGCGCGTGACGCGGCCCGTCGAGCGGCATTGGCGGCACCCGCTCGGCCATTTCGCGCGGGGCGCCGGGGAGGCCGGGCCGACCGGTCAACGCATAACCCGCGCCGCCCAGCGCGAGTGCCGTCGCGCCAAGCGTCAGCAGCGGGCCGCGCAGGCCGGTGAGGCGAAGCAAAGCGAGCGCCGCGACGGCAATCAGGAGGATCGGGGCAAAGACCATCAGCGACGCCTTGCCAGCCGCCGCCGCGCCAGCCACGCGCCGCCGGCGAGCAGCAATAATGGCGCCGCCCACAGCGGCCAGGTCAACGGCTCGACCGGCGGCCGAAAGCTGATCCACGCGCCGTAACGGTCGATCAGCCAGCCACGAATCTTTTCGGGCGGCTCGCCGGCGGCGACGCGCTGACGGACCAACGCGCGCATTTCGCCGGCCAAATCGGCATTGCTGTCGGCGATCGACTGGCCCTGGCAGACGAGGCAACGGATCTGCTCCATCAGCGCCTCGGCCGCCGCCTCCTTGCGCGGGTCGGGCAGCTGACGGTTGGCCCACGGCGATTGGGGCAGGTCGCTGTCGGCCCGCAACGGCGCCGCCACGGCCAAAGCGACGGAAAGGAGAAGCAGTCGCCTCATCGCGCCGCCGCTAACGCGCTGCGCAGTTCGGTCAGGTCGGCGGCTTCGACCGGCCCGACATGGTGGAGGCGGATGATGCCGCGCCGATCCACGACGTAGGTTTCGGGCACGCCGGACGAGCCAAGCAGCATCTGGGCGCGGCTGTCGCCATCGGCGCCGATTGCGCGATAAGGATCGCCGTAGCGGGCGAGGAAGCGGGCGATGTCTTCGGGCCGGTCGCGCACGGCAATCCCGTCGATCGCCACGCCCTCATCCTTGAGCCGGCCAAGCAGCGGCGCTTCGCCGATGCACGGCACGCACCAGCTGGCGAAGAAATTGACCAGACGTGGACCATCGGCGCGGGCCGACACGCCGTCCCGGCCGGGCAGTGCCGCGGGCAGCATAAAGACGGGCAGCGGGCGCCCGACCAGGTGCGAGACAATGCGGGTGTCGGGCGGGTTGGCTAGCCGCCAGCCGACCGCGCCCAGAAACAGCAGGAGGAGCCCAAGCGGCACGAAGAAGATCGCGCGCCTCATGCGAACGCCTCATCGGCTTCGGCGCGGGCGAGGCGGCGGCGGCGCGACAGCCAGGCGCGCCCGCCGAGCGCAAGCGCGCCGCCCAGCGCAATCAGGACGCCCCCGAGCCAGATCAGGGTGACGAACGGCTTCCACCACAAGCGCAATTGCCAGCGGCCATCGCCCGCGCTCTCGCCAAGGACGGTATAGAGCTGGCCGTTCCACAGCGTCGCGATGGCGCTTTCGCTGGTGACGGTTGGCGGAGCGGTGAAGCTGCGCGATTGCGGGCGAAGCGTTTCGACCCCTCCGCCGCGCGAGGCGCGCAGGTCGGCTTCGAGCGCGGTCCAGTTAGGGCCGGCGACGGGCATGATGGCTCGTAACTCGACCAGCCACGGGCCGACCTCGATTGTATCGCCCGGGCGTGCGGCGACCAGCTTCTGCTCGGTAAAGGCGCTGTCCGACGCCATGCCGATCAGCGCCACGGCGACGCCGAAGTGGGCGATGACCATGCCAAAGGTAGCAAGTGGGGTTCGGCGGAGCGAGCGGCTGAGCAGCGGCAGCAGGCTGGCCGGCACCAGGCCGATGCCGAGCGCCAGGCCGAGGCGCGGCAGCAGCGCCATCTGCGGCGCGAGCAGCAGAGTCGCGAGCAGCGCGGTCGCCGCGGTCAGCGCGCCGGGTGCAAGACGTGGCCACAGCGGGCGCCTGTCGTGGCGCCAGCGCAACTGCGGGGCGAACAGCAACAGCGCGGCAAGGATCAGCGCGATCGGCCCGGCGGCGGCGTTGAAATAGGGTGGACCGACCGACAGCTTGTCGCCGGTCAGCGCTTCGGCGGCCAAGGGATATAGCGTGCCGACAAAGGTGATGCCGAGGATCACCGACAACAGCAAATTGTTGGCGACCAGCGCGCCTTCGCGGCTGACCGGGTCGAACGGCGCGCCTTCGCGCACGGTGCCGATGCGCCAGGCGAACAGCGCCAGCGCCCCGCCGACGTACAGCGCGAGCAGGGCAAGGATGAAGGTCCCGCGCTGAGGATCGACGGCGAAAGCGTGAACCGAGGTCAGGATGCCCGAGCGGACGAGGAAGGTGCCGACCATCGACATCGAGAAAGCGATCAAGGCGAGCATCATCGTCCAGGCGCGAAGGCCGCCGCGGTTGGCCATCACGCTGACCGAATGGAGCAAGGCCGTGGCGGCGAGCCACGGCATCAGCGACGCATTTTCGACCGGGTCCCAGAACCACCAGCCGCCCCAGCCCAGCTCGTAATAAGCCCAATAGCTACCCGCGGTGATGCCCAGCGTGAGGAAAATCCACGCGCCCAGCACCCATGGCCGCATCGCCCGGGCAAGCGCCGGGCCGACCTCGTCCGACAGCAATGCAGCGACGGCCAGGCTGAACGCGACCGACAAACCGACATAGCCGAGGTATAGCGTCGGCGGGTGAAAGGCGAGGCCGGGGTCCTGCAGCAGAGGGTTGAGCCCTTGCCCGTCCAACGGCGCCGGATCGAGCCGCGCGAACGGGTTGGAGGCGAGCAAGAGGAAGGCGAAAAAGCCGAGCGCCAGCGCGGCTTGGGCGCCAAGCGTGGCGCCGAGTGTCCGTGCGTCAAGCCGCCGTTCGAGCAAAGCGACCGCGACCCCGGCGAGCGCGAGAACGCTGACCCACAGCAGCATCGAGCCCTCGTGATTGCCCCACGCGCCGGCGATTCTGTAGAGCAATGGCTTCTCGCTGTGGCTGTTCTCCGCAACCAGCGCCACGCTCATGTCGGACCTGACGAACAGGGCAATCAACGCGGCGAAGGCGGCCAAGGTCAGCACCGCCTGGCCGATGGCGACGGCGCGAATGGCGGCCAGGCCCCTCCCCTCGACGCCGCCGGCGCCAAGCGACAGCGCGAGTTGGAGCGCGGCCAGCATCGCGGCGAACCACAGAGCGGCGAGCCCGGCTTCGGCGATCATGGCCGGGCGACCTCCTTCGGCATCTGCGGGGGCATGTAACGCTCGTCATGCTTGGCGAGGATATTGTCGGCGACGAACCCCCCGCCGGGCATGAGGCGCCCCTCCGCCACCACCCCGCTGCCTTCGCGGAACAGGGACGGCGTAATGCCGGTGAAGCGGACCGGGATGGTGCGCTTCAAATCGCTGACGAGGAAGCGGATGGTGATGCCGTCGGCTTCATGGCGGAGCGACCCCTTCACCACCATTCCGCCAAGTCTCATCGCCTTGCCCGGCTGGTAATGGCCGGCGGCGATGTCCGACGGGGTCGCGAAATAAGCGGCGCGATCTTTCAGGCCCCACATTGCCAGCAGCACCGCGCCGAGGAGCGCGGCCAGTGCAAGCGCGACAAGGACCAGCCGCTGATGCTTCGGGCGAAGCGCCATCAACGCCGCCGCGCGGCGTCGGCACCGGCCTCGGCGCGGCGCATGGCGAGCCAACTTAAGCCGAGCAGCCCTGCAGTTGCCAGCGCGGTCAGCGCATATGCGGCGATGACGAACGGCCAGCCGTTCATTCGCTCGCCGCCCGCCGGATGCGCGACTCGCGCCGGATGTCGGCGAGGTCCGCGCGCATGCGCATCAGCATCGCCGCCGCGAACAGAGCAGTGAAACCGAGCATCGTCAGCGGCAAGGGCCAGAGTAGCTCGGGCGCGATCTTGGACCCGCCGAGAGTGATCGACTGGCCCTGGTGCAACGTGCGCCACCACAGCACCGAATAATGGATGATCGGCAGGTTGACCGCGCCGACCAGACCGAACAGCGCCGCCATCCGTCCTTCCCCACCGCGCTCGCGCTCGGCCTGAGCCAGCGCGATATAGCCGAGGTAGAGGAAGAACAGGATCAGCATCGACGTCAGCCGCCCGTCCCATTGCCACCAGGTGCCCCACGTCGGCCGGCCCCAGATCGATCCGGTGGCGAGGCACACCGCGGCGAAGGTAGCGCCCGGGATCGCGGCGGCGCGACCGGCGATGGCGGCCAGCGGATGGCGCCAGACAAGCTGGCTGAGCGACGCACCCGCAATCGCTCCCCAGCCCGCCATGCCGAGCCAGGCGGCCGGGACATGGATATAGAGAATGCGCGCGCTGTCCCCCTGTAAATAGTCGGGCGGGGTGATGAACAGGCCGCCATAAGCGCCAGCGAGGCCGAACAGCAGCCCTATGCCGAGCAGCCAGCCGGTGGCCGGACGGGCGAACCTCAGAAATCGGGCGGGGTTGGCATAGGCGTGCATCGGTGCGCGGGCTTTAGCGGCACTCCCGCGTCAAGGAAACCACGTCATCCTGGGCTTGACCCGGGATCCGCCTTTTTTCTTGCGTGGTCGGCGAACAGGGGACCACGGCTCAAGACTCGGCTGACGGCCCCCTTATCCCCGCCCGATCAGCTTCTGCGCCATGGCGTCGGCGACCGCGGCCGGGTCCCGGCCGGTGGCGGCGCTTGCCGCCCAGATTTGCTCGAGCCGGCCAGGAATGCCTTCAATCCGCTTGAGCACGAGGCTGGAATCGCCATCGCCGAGATATTCGGTCGAAACGTTGATGATTCCGCCGGCGTTGATGACATAGTCGGGGGCGTAGAGGATGCCGCGGGCAGCGAGCCGCTGCCCGTCGTCGCGGGTGGCGAGCTGGTTGTTCGCCCCACCGGCGACGATCGGCGCGTCAAGCGCGGCGATGCTGTCCTCGGTCAGAATCGCGCCGAGCGCGTTGGGGCTG
>JBDSMA010000287.1:0-2555 GCA_039916085.1 Sphingomicrobium sp. | reverse complement strand
GAAGACACTGCGGCCAACATCGCCAACGTCGCCGACCTCGTCCGCGAGGCCGCGGGCAAGGGCGCGAAAGTCGTGCTTCCGCCCGAACTGTTCGAGGGTCCTTACTTCTGCCGGGTCGAGGACGAAGGGCGGTTTGCGTCGGCCAGGCCGACCGCCGAGCATCCATCGGTGCTGGCGATGCAGGCGTTGGCCAACGAGCTGAACATCTGGATCCCGACCAGCTTCTTCGAGGCGGACGGGCCGCATCACTACAACAGCCTGGCGATGATCAACCCCGACGGGAAAGTCGCCGGCGTCTATCGCAAGAGTCACATCCCGGACGGTCCGGGCTATCAGGAGAAATTCTATTTCCGCCCCGGCAACACCGGTTTCAAGGTGTGGCCCGGCGCGGGAACGACATTGGGCGTCGGCATCTGCTGGGACCAATGGTATCCGGAAGCCGCGCGGGCGATGATGCTGATGGGCGCCGAAATCCTGTTCTACCCGACCGCCATCGGGACCGAGCCGCACGACCCCGAGCTCGACACCTCGCGGCTGTGGCGCCGGGCAATGATCGGCCATGCGGTGTCGAACGTCGTCCCTGTCGTTGCCGCCAACCGCATCGGTAGCGAAGGCGGCCAGCGGTTTTATGGCCACAGTTTTATTTGTGACGAACGCGGGGATTTGCTCGCGGAATTCGGCGCCGGGGAAACCGGGGTGCTGGTGGCGCAGCTCGACCTCGCGGCTGCGAAAAAACACCGTGCCGCCTTCGGCTTCTTCCGCGACCGCCGGCCCGAGCTTTATGGGCGGCTGGTAGAAGATGTTTAGTTCTGTCCAGCAGCAGTTGCTTATTTGGTTTGCCCTTGCGGTCGCTGCAGCGGGTTGGATTACGTTTAGCGCTCTTCGTAGCGGGAAAGTGCGCAGACTACTAGGAGGCGACATGTGTCGGTCTGACGAGCCAGTCAGATATTGGGCTTGGCTTCTGGCATCGACCGTTCTCCCGATTGCGCTATTAACGTGGGTTGTGTTCGGCAATCAGTAACGCCCTCTCGAACACCGCCTCGAACATCGCCGCGTCGAGGCGTCGCGTATTCTGGTTGTAGCGGCTGCAATGATAGCTCGACAGCAGGATTCGGCCGTCCGCCGCGACATGTTCGGCGGCGTGGGCAAATTTGGTCGCGGCCGGCTTGAGGCCGAGCGCGCGCGATGCGGCGTTGTGGGCGATCTGGCCGAGCGCGATGATCACGCGCACCGTTGGCAGCTGCTTCAGCGATTCTTCCAGGAACGGGCGGCAGGTAGCGATCTCGATCGGTTCGGGCTTGTTGGCGGGGGGCAGGCATTTGACCGCGTTCAATATGATCGCGCCGGTGAGCGTCAGGCCATCGTCGCGGTGCTGGTCGTAGGCGCCTTCGCTCAAGCCGAACTTGGCGAGCGTCGCGTAGAGCAAATCGCCGGCATAATCGCCGGTGAACGGCCGCCCGGTGCGGTTGGCGCCTTGCTTGCCGGGAGCCAGCCCGACGATTGCCAGCCATGCCTCGGGATCGCCGAACGCCGGCACCGGCGCATTCCACCAGTCGGGGTGTTGGGCGCGGCACGCCTGGCGAAACCGCACCAGGCGCGGGCACAGCGGGCAATCGCGCGGCGCTTCGGCCTGCGGCACCGGGGAAAGGTCGGCGGGTTGGAGCATTCAAACAAGCTTAGCGTCCCCTCATTGCCATTGCGAGGCGTGGTCGCGACGTGGCAATCAAGCTGGATTGCTTCGCATCGCTCGCAATGACAGTGCGGAAGCATGTCTCACCTCTACGCAATCGCGCTTGGCTCCAATCGCCGCCATGTCCGCCACGGCGGCCCAGGCGGTGTGGTCGAGGCGGCGATCGCCCGGCTCGACGCCGAGTGGGGTTTGTTCGACGCCTCGCGAATTCGCATCAACCCCGCGGTCGGCGGGGCGGGACGGGAGTTCGCCAACGCCGTCGCGCTGATCGAAAGCTCGCTCGCGCCGGCCGCCTTGCTCGCCGCGCTCAAGGCCATCGAACGCGACTTCGGGCGACGTGCCGGGCGTCGTTGGGCAGCGCGGGTGCTTGATCTCGACATCGTCGCGTGGAGCGGCGCCCCGATGGCGACGCGCCGCCTTACCATTCCGCATCCGCGCCTAACGGAACGGGATTTCGTGCTGGTGCCGCTTACGGAAATCGCACCAGATTGGAAGGTCGTTCGCGGCGCCACTCCGCGCCATCTCGCCCAGCGGCTTGGCAAGCGACGGCCCGCGCGCTAACGCCCGCTCGGCTGCGTGGGCCGTTAGCTCAGTTGGTAGAGCAACTGACTTTTAATCAGTAGGTCGCTGGTTCGAATCCAGCACGGCTCACCAGCCAAAACGAACCGCATCATTGAAGCCAGTGGCAGCACGTTCGACAAGCCAACTTATTCGAGCGGGAGGCTTACCGTTTCGACTGGTGCTTGTGGCCGTGCCCCCGGGCCGAAATGCCAGCCGCATCGCTGTGACGCTCGTAAGTCTGGACACAACGGTCGGTCACCGTCTTGCTGCAGGGTGGCAGGTCGGTGGCCGCTTCGGCGGCCGA